>JBBIIR010000167.1:0-5162 GCA_037446455.1 Hydrogenophilales bacterium
TGCAGCGCCCGTTCCTCCGGCAGCACGATGGTGGTGCCGGCTTCGCGCAGGCGTTGCAGGGCGGGCAGATCGTTGTGGGCGACGATGGGCATGGCGGCCTCCTCAGTTCTTGCGCGCGATGGCGGCCTCGACCAGATCGAGAAAGTCCGCCTCGCTCTTGACCTGGGCCACCTCCCGCGAGGTGACGGTGTAGCCGTGCGGCCCGGCGATCGCCTCGTAGCGCGGCACGCGCGAATGGAACAGGCGCGGGAACACCCAGCGGGTGAAATCGTCGGGCACGATCTGGGCGACGAACTCGACGCCCATCTCCGCCATGTACACGGGCAGATGCTCGGCCAGGAAGACCGGGCGGTAATACAGCGGCTTCGGGTCGGACTGGGCGCGGCGGATCAGGGTGTCCTCCTCCTCGCGCGTGGTCACCTGGATGTAGAGGATCAGGGTGTGCTCGGCCAGCAACTCGATGACCGTGTCGTCCTCCAGCTCGCACAGGCTGCCGCCGACGTCGTTGACGAAATGGGCGTAGCCATAGATTTCCCGCGCCTTGCGGATGAACTCCGGCACGTCGCGCATGGCGGCGATCTCCGCCTCCCGGTAGAGGGCCTGGCGCTGGCTGAACTCGGGCAGCGGCAGGCCGGCGTGGTCCGGATCGCCGAGCTTGCCGACGAAGGACAGCACCGGCCCCAGGTCCTCGATCTTGATGTTGTTGCGGATGTCGATCCAGTCGTTGCGCAGCAGCTCCTTGAGGAAGGGCACGGTCATCGCCTGCTGCTTGATGAGATCGAGGATGGGCTCGTCGAGGTAGCGCGTGCCGATGCGGTAGTCGCCGGAGAAATGAAACCAGTCGTGCCGGCGCAGCAGGCCCGAGATATAGGTCTTGCCCACGCCGGACATGCCGAGCAGGGTGATGTTCCTGCGCTCCCAGGCGCGGAAGGATTGGGGGGTGAACTTCATGGGGGCGGTCGGTCGCTCGTTGCAACAGTGCAAGTGTGCCCCAGCCGGACGGCGCGGTGAACTCACAGCGGGTGGATAGCGGATTTCCATATCCGCATAAAGGCTCTTGTATTCAAGAAGCATTCTCATTATTATGCGGACATGCTTACGCCGCCCCCCGCCCTCCAGCCCCAGCCGCCACGTGGCGACGCGCCCCAGGCGCCGCGTCCCGGCACGGTGCGGGCGCTGGATCTGCTGGGGGATCGGCAGGTCCTGCTGATCGAACATGCCGGCGAGCGCTACCAGTTGCGACTGACCCGCAACGGCAAGCTGATCCTGACCAAGTAGCGCGCCGCGCGAAGATTTCCCGCAAGCGAGCCAGGGGGCCTGCGCCCCGGTAGCCAGCCAGTGATGACTGTGTTTACCGATGGGAGTAGTCCATGTTTGCCGCTTCGAACCGTACCTGCCGTCGGCATCGCTCCCCGTGTGCCATGGCGTTCCGCTGAGCGCCGCGAGATGAGCATGAACGGCGCATCCAGCTCCGAGGCCGGCAAATCCAGCGCCCGTCGGGACCGGCGGGTGGCGGAATTACGCGCGCGTTTGCGCGAGCGGGACAGGGAGTTGGCCGCCCTCACCCGGCGTCTGCAAGGCTTCGAGAGCGGCGCCGCCATGGTCGCCATGGGCCGCCGCCTGTTCCTGGCCGAGGCCCAGGCGGCGCGCGCCACGGAACTGGAGAGCCGCCTGCTGACGCTGGAAGCCCGCCTGGGTCCCTTGCGCGCCGAGCGGGCCCGGCTGACCCGCGAACTGGAGGAGGTCGGCGCCGAGCGGGATGCGCTGGAGCGGCTCTGGATCGAGGAATCCCAGTCCCTCTGCGACGGCGATTGCGCGGCCTGCGACGTTGGTCTGAGCGGCCGCTGCGTGCTCTGCGTAGGCGGCCAGGCGCCGCTGTTGCCGCAGTACCGCCAATTGGCGGAACGCATGGGCGTGCGCCTCATCCACCATGACGGCGGACGCGAAGAGCGCATCGCCCTGCTGCCCGATCTGCTCGAAGCCTCGGATGCCGTCATCTGCCCGATGGATGGCGTCGGCCACCAGGCCTATTACCAGCTCAAGAGCCACTGCAAGCAGAAGCGCAAGCCCTGCGTGCTGACCCGCAATTCCGGCATCGCCGGCTTCGCCGCCGCCCTGCGGCGGATCGCCCAGGGCCGCGCCGACATCGACGCGCAGACATGAATCAAGCCAAATCTCCCGCGCCGCCGCAGAAAGCGCCGCCCACTTACCAGAGCCGCGACCTGTTCCAGGGCGGCAAGGTGGTGGTCATCGTGCACGAGGGGCGCGAGTACCAGTTGCGCGTCACCCAGGCCGGCAAGCTGATCCTCACCGCCTGAAGTCTGAAGCGCCGATGCCATCAAGAGGAACCTCCATGCCGCAGCCACGTTCTACCGCCGATTTCGCCGGTGCAATGGGGGCGGGGTCCGGCATGGACGCCGAAGCCGCACCGTCACGGAAAAACCATGCCCCGTCCCGCGACGACCGATGCGAAACGCGCATGGCCATGAGCATGGCCTATGGCGCCTCGGGGAACTGGCGCACCCTGGCCCTGGTGGGCGCGGCGCACATCGGCCTGGTCTTCGTCCTGCTCTCCATGGAGCCGGTGGCGCGCGCCATCGGCCTGCCGCGGCCCCTGATGGTCAGCCTGCTGACGCCGCCGGCGCCGCCCCCGCCACCCGCCCCACCCGTGGTGGAGCGGCCCAAGCCCTTGCCGCCCAGTCCGCGCGTGGAGCAGCCGCCCCCGCCCTTGCCGCCGCCACCGGTGTTGAGCGCGCCCGAAGCGGCGCCGTCTCCGGTGGTGACGGCGCCGCCCCCGCCGGAGCCGGCGCCCGTACCGGCGATCCTGCCGCCGCCCGCGCCCGCGCCGGTCAAAGCGGCGCCCGTCGCGGTGGCCTCCGGTCCGCCCGCGCCGCCGGTCGAAGCGGTGCTGGCGCCGCGCTTCGACGCCGACTATCTGCACAACCCGAAGCCCGCCTATCCCCCCCTTGCCCGCCGCATGGGCGAGCAGGGGCGGGTGCTGCTGCGCGTGTACGTGCGCGCGGACGGCAGCCCCGGCCAGGTGGATATCCGCGAGTCGAGCGGCTTCGAGCGGCTCGACCGCGCCGCCCGCGACACCGTCGCCCGCTGGCGATTCCTGCCGGCGCGCCAGGGTGAGCGCGCGGTGGCCGCCTGGGTGCTGGTGCCCATTTCTTTCAGTCTTTCAGCATGAGGAGTTGAATCGCATGGAACCGCAAACCCTGGGCTTCGCCCATTTCATCGGCCAGGCCGACGGCGTCGCGCATTTTCTGCTGGCGACGATGTTGCTGATGTCCGTCGCCACCTGGTACCTGATCGCCACCAAGGCCTGGGGCAACTGGCGCATGCGGCAACGCGCGCGCGCCTTCCTGCGGCATTTCTGGGATGCCGCGGACATGAACGCGGTGGCTGCGCATATTCGCGCCCAGGGTGTCGGCGACCCCTTCGCGCACCTGACCCACCATGCCCTGCGCGCCGCCGAGCAGTACCAGAACAAGACCGGCAAGCGCCTGATCGAGGCCGGCAACGCCGATGAATTCCTCACCCGCGCCCTGCGCCGCGCCATCGAGCAGGACACCGCGCGCCTGGAATACGGCCACACCGTGCTCGCCTCGGTGGCCTCCAGCGCGCCCTTCGTGGGGCTGCTCGGCACCGTCTGGGGCATCTACCACGCCCTGCTGGCCATCGGCATGAGCGGTCAGGGCACCCTCGACAAGGTCGCCGGCCCGGTCGGCGAGGCCCTGATCATGACCGCCCTGGGCCTGGCCGTGGCCATCCCCGCCGTGCTCGCCTACAACGCCTTCAGCCGCGCCAACCGGGTGATGCTGGCGGAGCTGGACGGCTTCGCGCACGACCTGTTCACCTACATGTCCACCGGCAATCGGGAAGAACCCGACAGCCGCCGCGCTGCCGGCAAGGTCGCCGTGCTCGCCGAGGCGCGCGCCGCGGCGGGAGGCGCGTGATGGCCTTCGGCGGCTTCTCCGGCAACCGCGCCGGCCAGCCGGTGGCGGAGATCAACATGATCCCGCTCATCGACGTCATGCTGGTGCTGCTGATCATCTTCATCATCACCGCGCCCCTGCTCACCCACGCGGTGAAGGTCGATCTGCCGCGCGCGTCGCATCAGCTCAACGTGGTGCAGCGCGAGAACGTGCACCTGTCGATCGATGCCCAGGGCACCGTGTACTGGAACGGCGAAGCCCTCGACGAAGGCGCCTGGCGCGCGCGCATGGCGGCTGCCGCCAAATTGGAGCCGCAGCCGGAAATGCACATCCGCGCCGACGGCGACATCGCCTACCAGCGCGTGGTGACGGTGATGGCCGACGCCGCGCGCGCGGGACTGACGCGCATCGGCTTCATCACCGACCCGCGCGAGGCGCGATGACTTCCACTCCCCACCCCCTCCCATGAACCCCGCCAGCCAGCCGTGGTCCCGTGACTTCGCCAGCCAGCCCGATAACGAACCAAGGACTGACTGTCATGCGCACCCCGACGCTTACTCTGCTTTCCGCCGCGCTGTTCGCGGCCGGCCCCGCTTGGGGCAACGAAACCACCCTGCCCCAGATCGACGTCCACGCCGAGAAGGACGACTTTGAAGCCCGGCAGACCTCGACCAGCACCAAGCTGGTCTACGGCCGCGAAGAGCTGGACCGCATGAACGAGCTGACCGTGGGCGACTACCTGCGCCGCCTGCCCAGCGTCACCTTCACCGGGCCGCCCGGCACGCCCAAGGACGTGCGCGTGCGCGGCATGGACAAGGGCTATACGGAAATCCTCATCGACGGCGAACCGGTGGCATCCGGCACCAAGGAGCGGCAGATCCAGGTGGATCGCCTGCCGCTGGACATGGTGGAACGCATCGAACTCATCCGCGCGCCCACGGCGGACATGTCCAACGAGGGTCTGATGGGCGCCATCAACATCGTCCTGCGCGACGCGCCCAAGCGGCGCGTCGCCAGCGCTCGCCTGGTGGCCGGCCAGATCAACGGCGAAAAGACCGACAAGAACACCTGGAATCTCTCCGGCCAATACGGCAACGCCTCGGACAACGTGCGCTGGCTGCTGAATGCCGCGGTCGGCCAGCACGGCCAACTGAAGACCAAGAGCAAGGACGAGACCTCCCGCGCCAACAACGCGGCCAATGCCATCACAGGGCGCAAGCTGGA
>JBBIIR010000168.1:0-5157 GCA_037446455.1 Hydrogenophilales bacterium
GCCTGGCTTTCCGGTCAGGGCGGAGGGCTGCTGCTTTCCACCTGGGCCTTGCTGGAGTGCGAGAGCGCCCTGGCCATCAAGACCAGGCGGGGCGAACTCGATGCCGAGGGGCAAGCTCGGGCGATCCAGGATATCGAGGCGCTCGCCACGCGCTTCGCCCCGTTGGTCGGCCCTCTGGAGGCCGATTATCAGCATGCGCGTGTCTTGTGCCGGGACGCGGCCTCCGGCTTGCGCGCGGGGGATGCACTACATCTGGCCATCGCGCTGCGCCTCGGCGCCAGCGCCCTGGCCACCCTGGACCACGTCCTGGCGAGCAATTCGGCCAGCCATGGCATTGCGCCAGCCCTACGCCTGCCGGGCTGAAACCAGCGCCGGCGCATCCTCGTGCGGAGTTCCGCCATGCCCATCGCCACCCTCGAACAACTCTCCGCCGCCGTGAAGGAGTTTGGCCGGGAACGGGACTGGCATCGCTACCACGACCCCAAGAACCTCACCGCCGCCCTCATCGTCGAGGCGGCGGAACTGCTGGAGCCCTTCCAGTGGCTGACTCCCGAGCAGAGCCTGAACCTGCCCGCGGCCAAGCGCGAAGCGGTGCGTCAGGAGATGGCCGACGTCTTCATCTACCTGGTGAGCCTGGCCAACTGCCTGGACATCGATCTGCTCAGGGCCGCGGCGGACAAGCTGGCCATCAACGCCGCGAAATACCCGGTGGAGAAGGCCAAAGGCTCCTGCGCGAAATCCCACGAACTGTGAACTTAGTATGAAACAGCCCCCTTACTCGCTGCGCTCGTTTCCCCCCGAGGGGGAGGTCAGTTCCTTCGGAACGGCCGTGCGGAACTGACATGAGCCTGTTCCGACACCACCTGTTTTTCTGCCTCAACCGCCGCGACGACGGCGAGCCCTGCTGCAGCGACCACGACGCCGAGGCGATGTTCGAATACGCCAAGAAGAAAGCGAAGAAGCTGGGCCTGCACGGCAAGGGCGGCGACTGCCGGGTCAACCGCGCCGGCTGCTTCGACCGCTGCGGCGAAGGCCCGGTGTGCGTGGTCTACCCGGACGCGGTCTGGTACACCTACGTGGACCAGACCGACATCGACGAGATCGTCGAGTCCCACCTGCGCGACGGCAAGGTGGTCGAACGCCTGAAGATATGACTGCCCCTTGAAGAAGCACAGGCTGCGCATCAAGGGCCACGCCGGCGCCATCGAGACGGTGATCGAGGAACCCGCCGGCGAGCCGCGCGGCCTCGCCCTGGTGGCGCATCCGCATCCCCTGCGCGGCGGCAGCCTGGACAACAAGGTGGCCTGGACCCTGGCGCGGGCCGCCCTGGCCTGTGGCCTGGTGGCGATCCGCCCCAACTTCCGGGGCGTGGGCGACAGCGAGGGGACGTTCGACCACGGCGTCGGCGAGACCGAGGACCTGCTCGCCGTCGCCCGCGCCAGCGAAGCCCACTACGGCCCTCTGCCCTGGACCCTGCTGGGCTTCTCCTTCGGCGCCTATGTACAGCAGCGGGTGGCCCGCAGCCTGCACGCCCAACGCCTGGTCATGGTGGGACCGGCGGTGTCCCTGTACGCATTCGAGCCGACGCCCATCCCCAGCACCATCATCCACGGCGACCAGGACGAGGTGATTCCCTTCGCCGCCGCCCGCGACTATGCCGCCGAGCACGCGATTCCCCTGATCGTCGTGGCCGGCGCCGGCCACTTCTTCCATGGTCGGCTGCGTGAATTGCAGGACCACGTCGAGCGCCTGTGTCGGCCATGAAGCCACCCCTGAGCCTGCGCGGCCTGACGAAAAGCTACGGCGGCCAGCGCGTGGTGGACGGCTTCGACCTGGAACTGGAGCCGGGCCGCTGCCACGGCCTGCTGGGCCCCAACGGCGCCGGCAAGACCACCACCCTGCGTTTGAGCCTGGGCTTGATCGAGGCCGATGCCGGCACGCTGGAACTGCTCGGCCATGTCCTGCCGGCCGAGGCCAAACAGGCGCGGCGGCGGGTGGGCGTGGTGCCCCAGGTGGACAGCCTGGACCCCGACTTCACCGTGGCCGAAAACCTGCACACCTATGGCCGCTACTTCGGCCTGTCCGGCAAGACCATCGCCGAGCGGATTCCCGCCCTGCTCGATTTCGCCGGCCTCGCCGGCAAGGCCGACGCTCCCATCCTCACCCTCTCCGGCGGCATGAAGCGGCGCCTCACCCTGGCCCGCGCCCTGGTCAACGACCCCGACCTCATCATCCTCGACGAGCCCACCACCGGCCTCGACCCCCAGGCCCGCCACCTGATCTGGCAAGGCCTGCGCCGGCTCATCTCGCAGGGCAAGACCCTGCTGCTTACCACCCACTTCATGGACGAGGCCGAGCGCCTGTGCGACGTCATCAGCGTCATGGACCACGGCCGGGTCATCGCCCGCGGCAGTCCGCGCGAACTCATCGCCGGCCACATCGAGCCCCATGTGGTGGAGGTGTTCGGCGAGGGCCTGGATGAATGGAAGGCCTGCGTGTCGGGTCTTTGTCGACGTTGCGAGCAGGCCGGCGAAACCCTGTTCTGCTACACGGACAATCCGGAAAAGGTGGTCGCGGAACTGGAAGCCGCGCCGGGCCTGCGTTACCTGCACCGGCCGGCGAACCTGGAGGACGTGTTCCTGAAGATCACCGGGAGGGACCTGCGTGATTAGCCCGGAAATCGCCTCGCCCCCGGCATTGGTCACCCCGGCGAAAGCCGGGGTCCAGGGGCTGGATCTCTGGATTCCGGCTTCCGCCGGAATGACGTCATGAACTGGTTTCCGGTCTGGCGCCGCAACTTCCTGGTCTGGCGGAAACTGGCCGGCCCCTCGCTGCTCGGCAACCTGGCCGATCCCATGCTCTACATGCTGGGCCTGGGTTACGGCCTCGGCGCCCTGCTGCCGGACGTGGGCGGCGTGCCCTACCTCAACTTCCTCGCCGCCGGCACCCTGGCCTACAGCGTCATGAACAGCGCCAGTTTCGAGACCCTGTATTCCGCCTTTTCGCGCATGCACGTGCAGAAGACCTGGGACGCCATCCTCAACACGCCCCTGGATCTGCGCGACGTCCTGCTCGGGGAACTGTTCTGGGCGACCAGCAAGAGCCTGTTGTCGGGCATCGCCATCCTGCTGGTGATCTGGGTGCTGGGGTTGTACGAGACCTTCGCCCTGACCCTCGCCCTGCTGCCGGTGGCGGTGCTGACCGGCTTCTGCTTCGCCGGGCTGGGCCTGTCCATCAACGCGGTGTCGCCCAACTACGACTTCTTCCTCTACTACTTCACCCTGGCGATCACGCCGATGGTGCTGCTGGGCGGCGTGTTCTACCCAACCACCGCGTTTCCGGCGTGGCTCGCAGCCGTCGCCGCCTGGCTGCCGCTGACGCACGCGATCGAACTGGCGCGGCCGCTGATCCTCGGGCAATGGCCGCGGGGCATGCTGCTGCATGCGGCGGCATTGCTGGCCTATGGATCGGTGGGGTATGCCGCCGCCCTGAAGCTGACGCGGCGGCGCCTGCTGCGCTGAGGTTGGCGTGATCGGTGACGAGCGGGGGCTACGCGGTTGCCGGCGTCAGACAGCTGGAATGCAGCTTGGCGGGAGACAACTCCAGACCATTGGGCCAACACAACGCCCCCGCATCCAGGAAAAAGCGGCGGAAATAGTCTTCGTCCCGCAACGGCTCCAACAGGGAGCCTTGGTTCAGCAATAAATCCCGGCCCCTGAACACGCCTTCCCCGGCGTCGGAAAACCGCAGTCTGATTTTAAAGTCGCCCAAATACAGGGCATCCAATACCTTAATCATCCTGATCCGCTCCCGGTATGCGCTCCAGCGGTTCAAACCGTTGGGCGCGTTCCCAATTGGCCAGCAAGTCGGCCTCGTGCCTGAGGCACCACTCCTTCACTATAGCGGCCGCTTTTCTGGGCAACCGACCTTCGCTGATCTCTCCGCTGCGGATGTCCACCAATGCTTCGAAACCCTGGTATTCGACATGGATGTGGGGTGGCGGATGATCGTCATGCCACATGCGAACGACGATGCCGAAGAAGATCGAGAGGATGGGCATGGGTTCTGTCCATCAGGGATGGTTCGAGTGTTTTCCAGCATCCCGCCGGAAATCCACATGCCCGTCGATCATGGTGTACTGCACCCGGCCCTGCATTTCCAGGCCCAGGTAGGGGCTGTTCTTGCCCAGGCTGGCGAGGTTGGAGGGGCTGACGATCCAGGCGGCATCCGGGTCGAACAGGCACAGATCGGCGGGACGGCCGGCGGCGATGTGGCCGGCGTCCACGCCGAGGATGCCGGCGGGCTGGTGGGTGAGGTAGCCGAGGGCGCGGGCCAGGGGCATGTTGGCCTCCCGCGCCCATTTCAGGGTCAGCGGCAGCAGCAGCTCGACGCCGGTGGCGCCGGGCTCGGCCTCCTGGAAGGGCAGTTCCTTGGCGTCGTCGTCGACCGGCGCGTGGTCGGAGCAGATCGCGTCGAGGGTGCCGTCGGCGAGCCCCTTGCGGATCGCGTCGCGGTCGCGCTGGCTGCGCAGGGGCGGGATCAGGTGGCAATTGGCGTCGAAATTGGCGGTATCCATTTCCGACAGGTGGACATGGTGCACGCCCACGTCGCAGGTGATGGGCAGGCCGTCGTGCTTGGCCCGGCGCACCATCTCGATGCCGGCCCGGCTGGACAGGCGGGCGAGATGCACGCGGGCGCCGGTCTCCCGCACCAGCAGGAGGATGGTGGAGATGGCCACCGTCTCGGCGGGCACGGGGATCGGCGGCAGGCCGTGGCGGGCGGCGACGATGCCGTCGTGGGCGACGCCCTCGCGGCCCAGGTGGGGATCCTGGGGGCGCAGCCAGATCGGCAGTTCGAAGGTCTTCGCGTATTCCATGGCGCGCAGCAGCACCTGGGTGTCGACCAGGGGCGCGTCGGCCTGGCTGAAGGCCATGCAGCCGGCTTCGTTGAGTTCCGCCATTTCCGTCAGGCGCTCGCCCTTCAGTTCGCGGGTGAGGGCGCCGATGGGATAGACGCGCGGGCCGGGCATGTGCTTGGCGCGGAACTTGAGCATTTCCACCAGGCCCGGCTCGTCCAGGGGCGGGTCGGTATCCGGCGGGCAGGCCAGGGAGGTGACGCCGCCGACGGCGGCCGCGTGCATTTCGGATTCCAGGGTCG
>JBBIIR010000169.1:0-5128 GCA_037446455.1 Hydrogenophilales bacterium
CCGCACGCTGCCGCCCAGGGGCGCGAAGTCCGCGTAGCCGCGCACGTCGATGGCGTGCTGGGGGCAGGCCTTCACGCAGGAATAGCATTCCCAGCAGAAGTTGGGCTCGATGTTGTAGGAGCGCCGGGTGACGGGGTCGATGTGCATGATGTCGGAGGGGCAGATGTCCACGCACTGCCCGCAGCCGTCGCACTTGGTCATGGATGTGAAGGTGGGCATTTTTCAGCTCCGGGTTGCGAGGGAGTGGGCAGGTCCGACGCGCCGCTGGCCCATTCCACCCGCTTCTGGAAGGCCACCACGGGCTTGTAGAACATGTGGGCGAACTTGGACCAGGGCACGGAGACGAACAGCAGGGTGGTGAAGAACAGGTAGCCGGCGGCCAGCAGCCGGGTGGCCGTGGCGCCGCCCGCCTGGGCGGCCAGGGAGAACAGCAACGCGAAGAGCATGCTGGCCAGCAGGCTGACGATGAACAGGTCCGCCCGGGAAAGACGAAACGGCGAATGGCCTTCATGGGCCACGTCCACCCGCAGGGAAAAGAAGAACCAGCCGCCCCCCGCCAGCACCATGAGGGCGCCCAGGTGCCACAGGGCGGGCAGCACCGCCGGCGCGGCCGCCTCCGCGTAGCGGAACACCAGCACCAGGGTGGTGGCCAGGTAGAGCACGAAGCCGTAGAACATGAGGGCGTGGGAAATGCGCCGCTTCAGGTTGCAGAATTCCCCGAAGGTGGCGATGTCGGTGAGCACGGTCCGGGCGGCGATGGCCGCCACGTCCCCGGCGCCCAGCCGCCGCGTGGCGGCCGCTCTGGCGCGCCGCCGCTCACGCAGGAAGAACAGGGCCTTCCGGTCGTGCACCAGGTCGAACAGGGTCCCGGCGGCCACGGCCAGGATCATCAGTACCACGTAGGCCTGCAGGAGGCCGGGGGAGATGAACTCGGTGAGGATGGCGAAGGGATTGGTGGTGAACATCACGGCCTCCAATGCCGGTTGCCCCTTCGATCGGTTGACTTTCCTACCTGGGAGGCGAGGACCGTATTTTGTGTATTGCCCTGGCGTTGCAACCAGTGGGGTCTGTTCGCCGAGCGCTGGGAAAATGCGCCCTGGGATTGACGATAGTGCCGTTGGCGGTTGTGTCCACGTGGCGATGGTGCCCTCGGATCAGGCATGGCTGGCACCGATCAGGCGGCGTAGGGAAAAGGAATGAGGGGTGGAGCGATCAGGCTCCGGTGCTTCGGGTGGCGAAGTTCAGTACTGATCGGCCAGCCAGCCGTCCAGCGGCGTACAGGCCTCCTCGGTCGGCTGGTTGGAGGTTTTGCCGAGCATCGGGGTGTAACAAAGGAATTGGTTTCCCCGTTCATCCTCCAGGTTGCGCAGCGGTATGTCGCCCAGGATTTCGTATCCACGCGCATCCATCATGATGAACTGGAAGTCATCCCCCACGCTAACTTCCAACCTGCCGCCGTTGCCAGCGCCGTACTTCGCCCACCAGGTATCCGGATCCGCACCGTCGTATACGGGCGGGGTGGCGTGTTCGCTGTTCCGGTGCCAGGCCATGATGGTGGGTTCCTGCATCTGGTTTTGTCGGGCGACGCCTTTGGCGAGAAGACTTGCACTGTGGAAATTGAGCGCGTCCCCTTGATAGTCGATATGGAGATTTTTCATGACGTTTCCTTTTGGGTTTGAGTGAGTTGTGACAGGTAATGGTGCTGTTGGGGGATGGTGGCGGCCGGACAGAATCAGAGGTAAGCAATGGCTTCTTCCCCGGGGTTGGGCAGTCCGGCAATTCGCCAGGCTTCGCGCGCATCGGGAAACAGCCGGGTCATGCAGTCCGGGCCGAAGCCACCCAGGCGGCAGACGTGCGTCCATGCGGGCAGTCCGCCAATACGTTCATAGCTGGCGCGAAGCTGGCGAACCAGCGTGATCTGCTGTTCATCCAGCTCACCGATTCCGTCCATGCGCGCAATTTGCCGAGCAGTCGCCTCATCCCAGTTCTCCGGTTCCCACATGAATCCGTCGGCGTCGAAGGACGTCAGCGCGATCGGTGCGTTGCTCATGGCGACACTCCTCTGGCTTGTGTTAATCCGTTACGCCGCCTGTTTCAGGCGAATTGATTGGTCCGCCGCGGACGCCTTGCGGGCGAACCACTTCTCGGCCTCCTCGTCCCAGCCATCCCCCCGGAAGTAGGGGTTGGTACGGGGGTGAACGATCATGTTGGGATCGACCTCCAGACCCAGGCCTTCAAGAAAGTTCGCCAGGCCGATGCGTTCGATCATCTCGCCGGTGCGCTCGTGCTCCAGGGCGTTCTCGGCGAAGAAGTCCAGCACGGCGCGGCCAAGTTCGTTGAGCTTAGCGAAGTCCTCATCGCTTTCCAGCTTCATGAAGGGAATGATGACCGTGCCCATGGTGGCGCCGATCTTCAGCACGCCCTTGCCGCCGATAAGCACCGTCACGCCCTTGTCCTTGCCGGGCAGCAGGGCGCCGGGCATGACGTTGAGGCAATGCATGCAGCGCACGCAGTTGTGGTTGTCGATGGCCATCTCGGTATTTTCGGCCACGCGCAGCACGGTTTCATGGGTCTGGGCGATGCTGCCGGGGGCGCGCAGGGTAATGGCCTTGGTGGGGCAGAGACTGACCACCATGTTCACCAGCTCGTTCATGCTGTGGCCAGCCATCCATTCGTCGGCGATGGTCTGGTTCGGGCGGATGTTGTCGCGCCAGGTGCCGATGGTGGCCATGTCGGAACGCTGGATGGCGTTGACGCAGTCGTTGGGGCAGCCGGAGAACTTGAACTTGAACTTGTAAGGCAGGGATGGACGGTGCATGTCGTCCAGGTTGTTGTTGATGACGGTGCGCAGGGCGCGGGCCTCGTCGAAGCAGGACATCTCACAGCGCGCGGCGCCGACGCAGGACATGGAGGTGCGCAGGGCGGGACCGGCGCCGCCCAGGTCGAAGCCGAGTTCATTGAGACCGTCAAAGGCCTGCTGCACATTCTCGGTCTTGATGCCCTGGAACATGATGTCACCGGACTGGCCGTGGAAAGCGATCAAGCCGGAGCCGCCCGTTTCCACCCAAACGTCCGCGATCTTGCGCAGCAGGTCGGACGTGTAGTGCATGCCGGCGGGGGGTTGCACGCGCAGCGTGTGGAACTCGGCGGCTTCCGGGAACAGGGGCTTGCCGTCCGCGTCCTTGAGTTCGGTGAAGCGGGGAATGATGCCGGCGCCATAGCCCACCACGCCCACCGTTCCGCCTTTCCAGTAACCGAACTTGGTGCGGTAGGAGGTCTCCAGTTGGCCGAGCAGATCGGACATCATGGGATTGTCCTCGGCCAAACGCTTGAGACCGGTAACGAACGATGGCCAGGGGCCGGGTTCAAGTTGGTCGAGTAAAGGAGTGTCAGGTATTTTGTTCATCAACCGTCCTCCTGTTGATATCGCCAGTACCAGCTGGCGTCTGATTTCACCCTCCGCTTTCTTGCTTCTTCCTGAAAGTGTAGTAAATAACTCAAGTATTACCAGTGTTTTTTCAAGGGCGGGCTTACAACAGCCTGATATCCAATCGCATCCAGAAGCTGGAGGGGCCGCCAGGGAAATTGTTGACCAACGTACTGTTCTATAAACCTTGATTCCTCGGTTGACCGCTCATTGATCTTCGAACATCCGCATGGTTGCCGACGTTTGCGCCTTCGACGCGGCTCACCATTTGGGTGAGCCCGCTACACGCCCGCTTTCGCGTCTGTGCGGGCGCCCGGCTTTGTGTGGCCCTTCGGCCCATCCCTCGCTGCGCTCGGGACCAGCGCTGCGCGCTGTCCTGCGCCCTGCGGGCTGGTCGCTCCTCCTTGCGGGGAACGACCCCGCGGCGTCGTCGCTTCGCGCCAGACCCCCGCACAGCCGCGCCTGCGGACGTGTTCAACCGAGGAATCAAGGATGAAGCCGTTGGCCTGGTTTCCCCTGCCTTTTCTGCTGCTGGCCGCGGCGGCGCCGGATTTCGTCCTCGACCTGCCCGCCCTGCTGCTGGGGGCGCGCCTCGGGCTGGACGGCACTGGACGCCTGTTTCTCGGGTTTTCCGCCCTGCTCTGGCTGCTGGCGGCCCACTATGCCACCGGCTATCTGCGCGAGGATCCGGCGCGGGGCCGCTTCATGGTGTGGTTCCACCTCACCGGCCTGGGCAACCTGCTGCTGCCCCTGACGCTCGACGCGGCTTCGTTCTATCTGGCCTTCGCCGTGATGACCTTCGCCGCCTACGGCCTGGTCGTCCACACCGCCAGCCACGAGGCCCTGCGCGCCGGGCGGATCTACCTGATCATGGCTCTGCTGGGCGAGATGTTGCTGCTCACCGCCCTGTGGCGGCTGGCGCAAACCGCTCCAAGCCTGCTCGTCGCCGACCTGGCGGCGGCCGCGCGCCTCGACCCGGCGGCCTGCGCGCTGCTGGTGGCGGGTTTCGGCGTCAAGACCGGGCTGCCGCTGCTGCACATGTGGCTGCCCCTGGCCCACCCGGTGGCGCCGACACCGGCCTCCGCCGTCTTGTCCGGGGCCATCATCAAGGCGGGCGTGCTGGGCTGGCTGCGCTTCCTGCCCCTGGGCGCGGCGGCCCTGCCCGATCTGGGCTGGACGCTGACCGGCCTGGGACTGGCGGCGGCCTTTCTCGGCGTCGCCATCGGCCTCGCGCAGTCCGCGGCCAAGACCGTGCTGGCCTATTCCAGCGTCAGCCAGATGGGCTTGATCAGCGTCGGCGTCGGCGTCGGGCTGACCCATCCCGAGCTATGGCCGGCGCTGGCCCCGGCGGTCGGCGTCCAGGTCGTCCACCACGGTCTGGCCAAGGGCGCGCTGTTCCTCGGCGTGGGGCTGCCGGCCGGGCGCTGGACCCTGGCCGGTCTGGCCCTGCCGGCCCTGGCCCTGGCCGGGGCGCCGCTGACCTCGGGGGCGCTGGCCAAATCCGCGCTGAAGGCGCCCCTGCCGGAATACCTGGGGCTGATGCTGGCCGTCGCCGCCGGCGCCAGCACCCTGCTCATGCTGCGGCTGCTGTGGCTGCTGCGGGCCCGGCCCCGCGCGGAGCGGGCGGATGCGCGCATGACGCTGAGCTGGGCGGGCGCCCTGATCGCGGTGGCCGGCGCGCCGGTCTGGCTGTCGCCGCTG
>JBBIIR010000170.1:0-5113 GCA_037446455.1 Hydrogenophilales bacterium
GTGGTGCACCTCGCGGATCAGGGCGTCCTTGTGCGCCACCGCCCGCGCGAGCTGGGCCTGCTCGGCCTGCTTGCGCTCGCTGACCTCGCTGGTGATGCCCTGCCAGCCCAGGTGGCGGCCGTCGCCGTCCATCAGCGGCGCGCAGTTGGTTTCCAGATAGGCCATGACGCCGTCCGGCCGGCGGTAGTTCTGGGCTTCCCAATGGGGTTCGCGTTGTTCCAGCGTGGTCGCGAACAGCCCGCGCATGGCCGGCCCCAGGCCCTCCGGCCAGAGCTCCTCGGGCCGGCGCCCGAGCATGGCGGCGGCCGGCAGGGCGAACACCGACTCCGCGTGGTGGTCCACGCGGACGAAACGGCCGCCGGCATCGGTTTCCCACAGGCAGTTGCGGATCAGGCCGATGACGTTGCGCAGGCGCGCCTCGCTGGTGCGCAGGGCGTCCTCCGCCAGGCCGCGGGCCGCCATGAGCACGGCCAGGGCCAGGAAGGTCACGGCCATGACGAAAACGAAGCCGTGGATGGGGAACAGCTTCACGTCGGGCAGCAGCGGGAACAGGTTCTCCGCCCCCCAGTGACCGCCGGACACCGCCACGGCGTACACCGTGGCGACGCCCAGCGCGGTATGGCGCGGCCGGGCGCGCAGGGCGAGCCAGAGCAGCAAGGGCAGCAGGGGATAGGGCCGGAAGGCGGCGGGCGCCAGGCCGAACAGGGTGGGATGGGCCAGCAGCAGGGCGGCGAGCAGCAACAGGGTCCAGGCGGCCGCGGGCTCCCAGGGCCGGCCCAGGGGCCTGGGACAACTCTGCGTGGGCCGGCAGATCAGGATGGGCGCGCACACCACGACCGAAAGAATGTGGGCGAACAGGAGCGCGCCGGCGCCGCGCCAGGGGGTCGCCTGCCAGAACCAGTCGGTGTCCGCCAGGGCCAGATAGCTGAACCCGCTCGCGGCGAGACCCGCCAGCAGGCCGCCGTGCAGAATCAGCTTGATCAGGTCGGCCAGCTTGGCGAGCCGGCCGTCGAAGCCGGAACGGCGCAACAGCAGGGCGCCGAGGGCGGCCTGCGCGCCCGCCGCCAGGGCCAGCAGCGCCGCGTCATGCGCGTGCATGTCCCACAGCAGGGCGGCCGCGGCGGCGCCCGCCAGGGCGGCGGGCAGCACGCGCCAGCCCCAGACCAGAACGGCCCCCAGGGCGAGGCCGGCGGGCGGCCAGAAGATGGCCGGCGCCATCTCCGAGCCGACCAGCGCGAAAGCGAGGATTCCGGAGCCCAGACACAGCCCGCCGGCCCACAGGTGCGCCGACCAGGCGCGGGCCGGCTGGACGGTCATGTCAGCGTCTCCGCGCGGACTTCGGCCGGAACGCCTTCACCACCTCCTCCCGCGTCTCCAGGTAAGGTCCGCCGATCAGGTCGACGCCATAGGGCACGGCGGCGAACACCCCGTCCAGGGTTTCCTGAATCGCCTTGGGCTGGCCCGGCAGGTTGAGGATCAGGCAACTGCCGCGCACCACGCCGACCTGGCGCGAGAGGATGGCGGTGGGCACGTACTGCAGGCTCACCGCGCGCATCTGCTCGCCGAAGCCGGGCAGCACCTTGTCGGCCACCGCCAGGGTGGCCTCCGGCGTCACGTCGCGCGGCGCCGGGCCGGTGCCGCCGGTGGTGAGCAGCAGGCAGCATTGTTCGGCCAGTTCGATCAGGGTCCGCTCGATGACCGGCTGTTCATCGGGAATCAGGCGCTCGACGAATTCGATGGGATTGAGCAGGGCGGCGCCCAGCCACGCCTTCAGGGCGGGCAGGCCCTCGTCCTCGTAGACGCCGCTGCTGGCGCGGTCGCTGACGGAAACGATGCCGATGGCGGCGGGTTGGTACATGTGTGGATTCCTCTTGGCCGGGGTCGGATGGAAGATGCCGCGAAACTCACGGAGCAGACCGCTGCGCGGATGCCCATTCTCCCTCATCGCCGGCGTCTGGTTGGCGCTCTCCGCCGCCACCCGGGCCGACCCGCCACCCGGCCGCGCCTTTCTCGATCACGACGCCTGCCCGCGCTGGCTCAGGCCACGCCCCAGGCCGCGAACAGCGGATCCGCCTGGGCGCGTTGCGCGGCATATTTGTCGTCTTCCGGGCGCCTCAGGCCGCGCAGGCTTTGCGTGTGCGCATCGCCGAAGCCGGCGGCGGCGAGCAGGCTCAGCGCCATGCCCAGGCGCTCGAAGGGATGCAGTTCGCTCCACACGCGGATGGCCTTGTCGGGAAACCAGCGGTCGGAAAAGGCGAGCACGCAGACGCCGCCGGGCCGCAGCGCCCGGCGCGCCTCGCGCAGTACCTCGAGCGGCCGCAGCAGGTATTCGACCGAGGCGGTGCACAGCACCAGGTCGAAGACCGCGTCGCCCCAGGGCAGGTCGGCGCGCTGGTTGAGATCCTTCACCACGCGCTCGTTGAGGCGGGGATTGGCCATGAGTTCGTCGCGGTTCATGCCGAGGCCGGCCACGTGCAGATCACCCGGCGCGTCCGGCAGATGCGACTCCCAACTGCTCATCAGGTCGAGCACACGCTGGCCGGGCCGCAGAAAACGCGCGTAGAGGCCGGCGATCTCGCGGCGGCAAACGGCGTCGAGGTGGTGCACCAGGCGCGGCCTGTCGTAGAACAGGCCGTCCTCGCTCTCGTCGCGGCGGCCGAAGCCGTCCAGCCCGAGGTAGGCGGCGGCCGCGTCGGCGGGCGGCGCCTGCAGGCCGGGGCCGTCGAACAACTCCTGCAGACGGGCGCCCGGAGCCGCGTCGCCTGGGTGGGCACGCAGGCTGAAGGCGACCTCGCGGCCGGCCAGGGCATGGTTCGCATCGACCCGCAGGGCGTCCTCCGCCGCCTCCAGCAGACGCACCGGCCGCAGATCGCGCGGCCCTTGCGCCAGGTCGGGGAATGCGACACGCGGATAAAAACGGCCGGCGACGGGCGCGCCGGGCAGACGCCAGCGTTGCGCGGGGATCCGCGCCGGATCGAGGCCGCGCGGCTGCACCCAGGGGGTCGCATCCAGTTCGACCACTTCCCGTCCGCCGCGCAGGGCTTCCGCCGCCCGCAGCCAGCGCCCGTCGGCCTGGCAGGCGCGGGCGTCGACGATCAGGCGATCGCTGTGGATCGCCCCCGCGCTGCGCCAGTCCAGACGGGCTTCGAGGGCGGACATGCGGGGATGCGATGACGCGCCGGGCGTCATTCCTCCAGGCGATACTCGACGTAGGCGCGGTCGCGCGCCTGGCGCACCCAGTCTTCGAAAGCTTCCTCGGTCTTGCGCTCGCGGATCACGCGACGCGCTTCCAGGCGCTTGCGTTCCTCGGTGACGTCCTGGTCGCGACGCTCCTGCACCTGGATGAGGTGCCAGCCGAAGGGCGACTGCACGGGATCGGAGACCTCGCCCGGGCTCAAACCGTCCATGGCGCGCTCGAATTGCGGCACGGTGTCGCCCGGGTTGAGCCAGTTCAGATCGCCGCCGCGGCTGGCGGAGAGATCCTCGGAGTGCTGCCTGGCCAGGGCCGCGAAGTCGCCGCCGTGCTCGATGCGCTCCTTGAGTTGCAGCAAGCGGCTCCTGGCTTCGGCATCACCGAAGATCTCGTTGGTTTTCACCAGAATGTGGCGGGCGCGCGTCTGCCGCACCACCGTCTGCGCGTCGCGGCCGCGCTTGTCCAGCAGCTTGAACAGGTGGAAACCATTGCCGCTGCGCAACACGGCGGAAACGTCACCGGTCTTCAGATCGGCCAGGGCCTTGAGAAAGAGCTCAGGCAACTGGCCCTCGTGACGCCAGCCCAGTTCGCCGCCCCGCAGAGCGTTCTCGGCATCGGAATAGGCCGCCGAAACCTGGGCGAAATCGGCGCCCGCGCGCAGTTCGGCCAGGGCCTTGTCGGCCTTGGCGCGCAGTTCGCCGAGTTTTTCCGGGCTGGCGCCCTCCGGGGTGAGGATGAGGATGTGCGCCAGCCGGTACTCGTTGCGCTGCTCCGACTGGGCCTGGCCGGCGAGGTAGTTGTCGATTTCCGCGTCGGTCACCACCACCTTGTTCTCCGCCTCGCGTTCGCGCAGACGGGAAATGGTCATTTCCGTGCGGATTTGCTCGCGGAACGCCCTGAAATCGACGCCGTCCGCCTCCAGCGCCTTGCGGAAGGCCTCGGGGCTGAGCTTGTTGTTCTGCGCGATGCGGGCGATGGCGCGGTCCAGCACCGGACCGTCGAAACGGATGTTGGTGTCCTTGGCGATCTGCATGACGGCCATCTCGGTGATCATGCGTTCCAGGATCTGCCGGCTCAACAGGCGGCGCGGCGGCGCCTGCGTCTTCTGCGTAGCCATCTGGCGCAGGACCTGGTCGACGCGCCGGTTCAGTTCGATCTCGGTGATGACGCCGTTATTGACCACGGCGACGATGCGATCCACCTCCACCGGCGCGGCCGTCGCCGGACCGCACAGGAGAAGGCCGGCGCATAGCAGCGCCTTATTCAGCCAAATCGAATTCATCGCTTTTTGCATAGCCGGGAATACTCCGTGAGAGGACATCGAGGGGGTTCGGTCCCAGTTTGGTGAGCCCTCTCAGTTCGAGTTGCAGATAGAAGGCATTGGAGGATTTCTCCTCGGTGGTGACCAGACGCTGCAGCACGCCACGCAACGACCAGCAGCCGGCGTTGTATTCGAGACCGGCCAGACCTTCCACCAGGCGGCTGTCGCGCAGGGAATAATTCAGGCGACCGACGCCGTACCACTTGGGCGCCAGCGGCCACTGCGCCGACAGGTCGAGCTGATTGATGGAGTTGTCGTCGTTGGTCAGGTCCTTGTAGTAGCGGTAATCGATGTTGAACACCCGCCCCGGACCGTCCCGATAGGCGCCGCCGATGTTGCCCCTGACCAGATCGCTGTCGCTGGTGTTGTACTGGATGCCGGACTGCACGCGCCACTGGCGGGTGATCTGACCACTGACATGGGCGATGAGGTCCGAGGTGTTGGCCTTGTTCACCACCGCCGCGGGTGTCAGGCCGACGCGCTGATCCCTGAAGTAATGCACCTGGCCCAGAGTGACCTGCAGGCGCTCGACACCGTTTTCCCGGTCGAGGAAGCGCGAGGTCAGGCCCAGGGTAAGCTGCTTGGCGTCATTGATTCGG
>JBBIIR010000171.1:0-5095 GCA_037446455.1 Hydrogenophilales bacterium
CCAGTCCCTGGTGGTCTGGGCCATCCGCGAAGGCCGTCAGTGCGCGCGCGAAGTGGATGCCTTCCTCATGGGACGTTCCGATTTGCCGCGTTGAGCATCAATGCGACCCTGACGAAAAAGCCGGCTCGAAGCCGGCTTTTTCGTCAGGGTCGCCATGTGAACATGGATTCCGGCCGCGCGGCTTCACGGAAAATCTTGATACGCCTCAAAGAGTTTGCGCCGTGGGTTTGATACATAGAACGCCTTAACGAAAGTCGCACGGCGACTTCTCGAAGCTCCCCTCTCCCGCAGGCGGGAGAGGGGCCGGGGGGTGAGGCGGGGGTTTCGCGGAGCATGCTCCGCGCCCGCCGAACGGCCCCGGAATGCAGTCCGGGGCGCGCCCTGCAAGGGAGGGAAACGGGCATGACTTTCATGCTTCGGGGCGTCTTCTCAAAGTCATGTCCGTTAGCCATAAAGCGTGAGGGGACAAGCATGGAAAGACGCGACTTTCTTATCTTTACCGCCGCCGCCCTGTTGGCCGGCTGCGCCAGCCAGGGGGGCAAGAGCGCGGGGGGTGGCGGCGATGGCTCGGGCTTGAAGTTCTCCGCCAGCGATCGCGCCGCCGTCGAGGCCTACTATGGCAAACCCAGCGGAACCCTGCCGCCGCAAAGAGCGAAAGTCGGCGACGTCCTGCAGCCCGGTCAGCGGCCGGCGAAACTGCCCGGCAACCTGCTGAGCAAGCTGCCCGACCTGCCGGCGCCCTACACCCGCTACGTCGTCGGCAATGACATCGTTCTGGTGAATCGCGACACCCACGTCGTGCTCGACGTCATGCCCCAGGTCGTGCGCTGATGGCCTGAGCTTTCCTGTAACCCCGGCGTTGTGGGGCGCCGGGGTTTTTTATGTGCGCCAGGTGGGCGATCTCAGGCGGCACGCCGGGCCTTGCGCGCAGCACCCCAGAGTTCCTCCAGGTTGAAATGCAGGCGCACCGTCGGGTGCATGACATGCACCACCAGGTCCCCCGCGTCGACCAGCACCCATTCCCCGACCTGCTCTCCCTCGACGCCGAGAATTTCGGCGCCCGCTTCCTTCAGTTTCTTCTGCACGTTGTCCGCCAGGGCGCGGACCTGGCGGTTGGAATCGCCGCTGGCGATGATCATGCTTTCAAACAGGGAGGATAGATGCGCCACGTCGATGACCGTGATGTCCTTGCCCTTGATGTCTTCGAGGGCGGCGACGGCGATCTTCGTGAGTTGGTCGGTGCTCGGGGATTCAGACATAGAGTTGTTTCTCGTTGATGTAGTCGATGACGGGGTCGGGCAGCAGGTAGCGCGTGCTGCGGCCGCGCAGGCAGAGGTCGCGGATCTGGCTGGCGGAGATTTCCAGCTGGGTAATGCAGGACAGGTGAATCCGTCCGGCGGGCAGCTCGGTCAGTTCGCCGGGCAGGTCGCAACGCCGCCGCGCCAGTTGCCTGCGCAAGGCGTCGGGCAGGGCATCCTCCCACAGGGTCGGGGAGAAGCCGGGCCGATGGGCGACGGCGATATGGGCCAGGTCGAACAGCATTTCCCAGGCATGCCAGGTGCTCAGGCCGAGGAAGGCGTCGCTGCCCATGAACAGCACCAGGGGCGTACCAACGGGTAGTTCGGCGCGCAGGTCGATCAGGGTGTCGACACTGTAGCTGGGCCGGTCGCGCAGGATTTCGCGGTCGTCGAGCAGGAAGCGGGGATTGCCGGCCACGGCCCGGCGCGCCATTTCCATGCGGTGTGGCGACGCGGCGCGTGGTTGGCCGCGATGTGGCGGACTGCCGGCGGGGATGATGCGGACCTGGTCGATGTCGAGCGCTTCCGCCAGTTCCTCCGCCATGCGCAGGTGGCCATAGTGGATGGGGTCGAAGGTGCCGCCGAGGATGCCGATGGCCCGCGGCTGAGGCGTGAGGCGCGAGGCGTGAGGCGGGGAGGCTTCGCCTTTTCTCCTCACTCGTGGCTCCTTCCGCCGTCAGCCACGGATATGGCCGTCGCCCAGCACCACCCACTTCTGGCTGGTGAGGCCCTCCAGGCCCACCGGGCCGCGCGCGTGGATCTTGTCGGTGGAGATGCCGATCTCGGCGCCCAAGCCGTACTCGAAGCCGTCGGCGAAGCGGGTGGAGGCGTTGATCATCACCGAGCTGGAATCCACCTCGCGGATGAACCGCATGGCGTTGGGGTGGTTCGTGGTGAGGATGGCGTCGGTGTGGTGCGAGCCGTACTGGTTGATGTGGGCGATGGCCTCTTCGACGCTGGCCACCAGCTTGATACTGATAATGGGGGCCAGGTATTCCGTGTACCAGTCCTCCTCGGTCGCATCCGCCAGCTTGGCGTTGGCCACGCCGGCGAGGATGGCCTTGGCGCCGGCGTCGCAGCGCATCTCCACGCCCTTGGCGGCAAAGATGGCGCCGATGCGCGGCAGGAAGCTGGCGGCGGCCTTCTCGTGCACCAGCAGGGATTCGGTGGCGTTGCAGGGGCTGTATTTCTGGGTCTTGGCGTTCTCCGTCACCACCAGGGCCTTGTCCAGGTCGAATTCGGCGTCCACGTAGGTGTGGCAGTTGCCGTCCAGGTGCTTGATGACCGGCACCTTGGCTTCGTTGCTGATGCGCTCGATGAGGCCCTTGCCGCCGCGGGGGATGATGACGTCGACGAAGGCGGGCATCGTGATGAGCTCGCCGACGGCGGCACGATCGGTGGTTTCCACCAGCTGCACAGCGTCGCCGGGCAGGCCGGCGGCTGTCAGCGCCTGGCGCACCAGCCGCCAGAGGGCCAGGTTGGACTGGATGGCCTCGGAGCCGCCGCGCAGGATGCAGGCATTGCCGCTCTTGATGGCGAGCGACGCCGCTTCGATGGTGACGTTGGGGCGGCTCTCGTAGATCATGCCGAACACGCCCAGGGGCACGCGCATCTGGCCGACGCTGATGCCGGTGGGGCGGCGCTTGACGCCGGTGATTTCGCCGACGGGGTCGGGCATGGCGGCCAGTTGCTCGCAGCCTGCGGCCATGGTGTCGACGATTTTTTCGGTCAGGCGCAGGCGGTCCACCATGGGCGCGGCCAGGCCGGCGGATTCAGCCTGGGCGATGTCCCTCGCGTTGGCCTCGGCCAGCGGCGCGCCCGCCGCGCGCAGCAGGCGGGCGAGTTCGACGAGGGCGTCGTTCTTGGCGCGGGTGGAGGCGCGCGCCATCCCGGTCGCGGCCGCGCGGGCCTGCCGGCCCAGGTCCTGCATGTAGTGCTTGATGTCCATCATCGGCTCCGAAAGGCGGGAAAAAGAAGGCCGCCGGCATGGCGCGCGATTCTTGGCCCGTGGCTATTTATACTCTTCCGCACAGGATTCCATGAAGGCCGGTGCGCGCCCGCGCTGCATGAGCGCCAGACCGAGTTGCTTCAACTCGTCCCAGGCGTCCTCGCGCAGCAATCCCTTGGCGGCCCGGTCCAGGCGGGCCAGGGCGCGCATGGCCCAGGCCAGGCGTTGCGCTCCGGCCCGCTTCAGAGCCCGCTCCACCAGGCCCTGGCGGCTTTCCCAGACGCGGGCTTCCTGCATCAGGTTGGCGAGGCGGCGACCGCGCTCGACGCCGGCGGCGAGACGGTGCAGGGTGCGAATCTCGTTGCCCACCACCGCCAGCACCAGGGGCAGGCCTTCACCTTCCGCGCGCAGCGCGTCGAGAATGCGGCAGAAGCGCACGGCGTCGGCCTTGAGGAAAGACTCGGAGAGGTCGCCCACGTCGTAGCGCGCCACGTCCGCCACGGCGGCGCGCGCGGCGGCCAGGTCGACTGTGCCGGGCGGCAGCAGCAGGGCGAGCTTCTCGATTTCCTGGTGGGCCGCCAGCAGGTTGCCTTCCACCCGCGTCGCCAGCCAGGCCAGGGTGTCGCGGTCGGCCCGCAGCCCGCGCGCGGCCATGCGCGCGCCGATCCATTCCGGCAGACGTTCGCTGGCGGGGGGCGTGGTTTGCAACAGGATTCCGGCTCGTTCCAGGGCGCCGGCCCACTTGCTGGCCAGGCTGGCCTTGTCCAGGCGGGGTGTGATCACCAGCAGCAGGGTGTCGGCGGGGGGGTGGGCGGCCCAGGCTTCCAGGGTCTTGCCGCCCTCCACCCCGGGTTTGCCGGTGGGCAGGCGCAGTTCCACCAGCCGGCGGCTGGAGAACAGGGACAGGGAGTCGAAACCCGCCTGCCAGGCGCGCCAGTCGAAGCCGGTCTCCGCCTGATGCGACTGGCGCTCGTCGTATCCGCGCGCGCGCGCGGCGGCGCGGATGCGAACCAAGGCCTCGTCCACCAGCAGGGGCTCGTCACCGCTGATCAGCCAGACATCGGCCAGGTTTTTCCTCAGCGCGTCGTCGAGCTGCTCACCGCGCAGCTTCATCGCGGGATGAAGGACAGGCGGCGCAGCACCTGTTGCAGGGCGTTCTGTTCCATGGACCGGTACAGCGTGGCTTCCTCCACCGTCTTCGCCAGGATTTCAGAGTCGCTGTATGAGTAGTCGCGCACCTGCACCATTTCCGAGGGGGCGACGAGTTCGCGGCCCTTGGCGTCATACACGGCGAGCAGGAAGCGCAGGGTGAGCCGGTATTCGCGCACCTTGCCGCCGCCGGACAGGGCGAGAATGCTCTTGGCGCGGGATTCCTCGGCCAGCAGCACGCGGATGGTCGCGTTCTCGGCCTTGTCGGCCAGCTTGTTCTCCAGGGCGAGGGAGTCGCGCAGCGCCTTGCCCAGGCTGGAATTCGCGTTCGCCTCGACGAAAGCGGAGTCGAACGGTAGCTGGGACTGGCCGCGCAACTGGAAACCACAGCCGGCGAGGCCTACCAGCAACAACACCCCGGCCAGCAGGGTCCAGGTCCATCGCTTCACCATGCGCTCCTCGTCAGACCACCACGTTGACCAGGCGGCCGGGCACCACCACCACCTTCTTCGCCGGCTTGCCTTCCATGAACTTCCGCACTTCGGGGCTGGCCAGGGCGGCGGCCTCGATGGCCTCTTTCGCCGCGTCCGCCGCGACGTGGAGCTTGCCGCGCAGCTTGCCGTTGACCTGCAGCATGAGCTCGATCTCGTCCCGCGCGAGGGCGCTCTCGTCCGCCGCCGGCCAGGGCGAGCCCACCATG
>JBBIIR010000172.1:0-5074 GCA_037446455.1 Hydrogenophilales bacterium
CTGGGCCTGGTCGGCTACTTGCTGACGCTCCGCCTGAAGCAGCTCACCCTGGCCAGCCAGGCCATCGCCGACGACCACTTCGACGCCCTGTTGCCCGCGCACGGGCGGGACGAGGTGGGCCAGCTCACCGCCGCCTTCCGGCAGATGTCCGAGCAGCTCAAGGCGCGGCTGTCCGAGCTCAGGCAGAGCGAGCAGCGCTTCTTCGCCATCGCCCATTACACCTACGACCTGGAACTGTGGATCGAACCCTCCGGCCGCGCCATCTGGGTCAACCCCTCGGTGCAACGCATGACCGGCTACACGCCGGAGGAATGTCTGGCCATGCCGGGATTCCCGCTCTGCCTGATCGACCCGCAAGCCCAGGAGGAAGCCGGCCAGCGCTTTCGCCGGGCCCTGGGCGGCGACTCGGGGGAGGGCTACCAGTTCCGCATGCGGCGCAAGTCCGGCGACAGTTTCTGGGCGGCGGTGAACTGGCTTCCCATCTATGACCGGGAAGGCCAGTCCCTCGGCATCCGCGCCAGCATCCGCGACATTTCCGAACTGAAGGACTCGGAGGAACGCGCCCTCGAATACCTCGCCGGCGCCGAGGCCGAGCGCGCGCGCCTGAAGGCCCTGCTGTCGGCGATGAACCTCGGCATCCTGTTCGTCGGCGCCGACGGGCGGGTGATCTACCACAACCCCGCCTTCAGCCATATCTGGCGCATGTCGGATCACAGTTCGCTGATCGACCTGGACTGTGACACCTGCTTCACCTTCTCGGCCTGCGAACTGGCCGATGCCGCCGGCTTCCGCGCCCATCTCGGCCAGGTCCTGGCGCACCGGGAGGAGGCCGACAGCCACGAGATCCAGATGAAGGACGGCCGCGTGGTGACGCAGCTCAGCTACGCGGTGCGCGACCGCGACAAGCGCTTCCTCGGCTATCTGTGGATCTACGAGGACGTCACCAGCGAGCGGCAGACCGCCGAACAGATGCTCTACCTGGCCGAGCGCGACTCCCTCACCGGCCTCTACAACCGCCACCGCTTCCAGGCCGAGCTGGAACGCATGATGGCCGAATCCGGCCGCCACCGCGCAGCCTCCGCCCTGCTCTATTTCGACCTCGACGAATTCAAGACCATCAACGACCACTTCGGCCATCGCGCCGGCGACGCCCTCCTCATCCGCGTGGCCGGCGAAATCTCCGGCATGACCCGGCGCAACGAGATGCTCTTCCGCCTGGGCGGCGACGAATTCGCCGTGCTCATGCCGGGGGCGGACCGCCAGCAGGCGGAGGTGCTGGCCGAGCGCATCGTGCGTTCCATCGCGCAAATACCCTTCCGCTTCGAAGGCCAGACCCTGCGCATCTCCTCCAGCCTGGGCATCGCCCTCTACCCCGAGCACGCCGCCGACCAGGAGCAGCTGGTGGCCTGCGCCGACGCCGCCATGTACCAGGCCAAGCAGGCCGGCAAGAACACCTGGCGGGCCTATCGCGCCGACCTCGACACGACGCCGGAGATGGTCAGCCGCCTGTCCTGGAACGAGCGCCTGGCGCACGCCCTCGAACACGACCTGTTCGAACTGCATTACCAGGGGGTCTACGCCATCCGCGACCGCAAGCTGGCGCACCTGGAGGCCCTGATCCGCCTGCGCGACGAGCCCAGCGGCGAACTGGTCTCGCCGGGGCTGTTCATTCCGGTGGCGGAAAAGAGCCACAAGATCCTGGAGATCGACCGCTGGACCCTGCGCCGGGTGGTACGCCTGCTCGCCGAGCAGCCCGCGGCGCCGCCCATCGCCGTCAACCTGTCCGGCCGTTCCTTCGACGATCCCGCCCTGCCCGGTTTCATCGCCGATCTGCTCAGGGAACACCGTGCCGACCCGGCGCGGCTGATCATCGAGATCACCGAAACCGCCGCCGTTTCCGACCTCACCGACGCGGAGCGCTTCATCGAGGCCCTCAAGCAGACCGGCTGCGGCGTCTGCCTCGACGATTTCGGCGCCGGCTTCGCTTCCTTCGCCTACCTCAAGCACATCCGCGTCGACACCATCAAGCTGGACGGCATGTTCATCCGCAACCTGCCGCACGACCACGACAACCAGGTCTTCGTGCGCGGCATGGTCGAGGTGGCGCGCGGCCTGGGCAAGGTCACCGTCGCCGAATGCGTGGAGGACGAAGCCACCCTGAACCTGCTGGCCACGCTGGGCGTGGACAAGGCGCAGGGCTTCCATCTCGACCGGCCCCAGGCCCATCACCCCGCCCTGCAGCGCCCATTACCGGAGGGACGCCATGAACCAGGCTGAACAAGCGCATGCCGCCACGCTGGCCCGTCTGCACGACCTGGATCGCGCCATCGTCAACCATTCGCAGTGGATGGCGCGCCTCAACCGCCAGCTCATCTGCGGCGGCCAGGACACCGGCGACGACCTCGCCGAGGACGCCCACCTGCGCCGCGGCCTGGGCGGCTGGCTGCACGGCGCCGGCAAGGCCGGCCTGGAACAGGAAGCGGGCTACGCGGCCATCGAGATCGCGCACCGCTCCATGCACGGCATCGCCCGTCATCTCCTGGAAAACCAGGCCGCCGGCCAGCCCATCGCGCCGGCCGATTACGACGCCCTGGTGGCGGTCGCCGCGCGCCTGCGTCAGTTGTTGCGGCGCCTGGAACAGGACCTCATGGAACGCCTGGGCGCGGTGGACAAGCTCACCGGCGTCTGGAACCGGCAGGCCGTGCACCTGCGCCTGGCCGAGGAGATCGAGCGCGTGCAGCGCACGCGCCAACCCTGCGTGGTGTGCTACGTCGATCTCGACGATTTCGCCCGCATCAACGAAAACCACGGCCAGCGCGCCGGCGACCAGGTGCTGAAGGCGGTGGCCGCTTTCTTCGCCGCCCACCTGCGCGGCTACGACACCATCTACCGCCTGGGCGGCGAGGAATTCCTGCTCTGCCTGCCCACCACCGACCTGGACCAGGCCGGCGTCCTGCTCAACCGCCTGCGCGAGGTGCTCGCCGCCACGCCCTTCCCGGTGGAGGATGGCAGCATCCGCCTGACCGCCTCCTTCGGCGTGGTCACCCTCGACCCCATCTTCTTCATCGACGAAACCCTCGAGCGCGTCGAACGCGCGCAACTCATCGCCAAGACCGAGGGCGGCAACCGCGTCTGCCTGTGGCACGACGAGTTGAGCGTGTTCGACCCGGAGCGGAAATAGGTCGCGCGGCTCGATCAGGCCGCAAGGCGACAACCGGAATGCAATCGGTCGACGTCCGCGGGGAGCGGTAGAATGGCGGGCTGATTCGTGAAAGCCCCGCCATGCTCACCGCTTCCAACCTCACCATCCAGTTCGGCGCCAAGCCCCTGTTCGAGAACGTCAACGTCAAGTTCGGCGACGGCAACCGTTACGGTCTGATCGGCGCCAACGGCTGCGGCAAGTCCACCCTCATGAAAATCCTGGCCGGCGTGCTGGAGCCCTCGGCCGGCAACGTCGCCATCGATCCGCACGAGCGCATGGCGCACCTCAGGCAGGACCAGTTCGCCTTCGAGGACGAGCGGGTGCTGGACGTGGTGCTCATGGGCCATGCCGACCTGTGGGCCTGCATGCGCGAGAAGGACGCCATCTACATGAACCCGGAGGCGACGGAAGCGGACTACATGCGCGCCGCCGAGCTGGAGGCCCACTTCGGCGAAATGGGCGGCTACGACGCCGAGGCCCGCGCCGGCGAGCTGCTGCTGGGCCTCGACATCCCTTCCGACAAGCACCAGGGGCCCATGCGCGAAGTGGCGCCGGGCTGGAAGCTGCGCGTGCTGCTGGCGCAGGTGCTGTTCGCCAACCCGGACATCCTGCTGCTCGACGAGCCCACCAACAACCTGGACATCAACACCATCCGCTGGCTGGAGGACGTGCTCAACGCGCGCGACTCCACCATGATCATCATCTCCCACGACCGCCACTTCCTGAACCAGGTGTGCACCCACATGGCGGACCTGGACTACCAGACCCTGAAGGTCTACCCGGGCAACTACGACGACTACATGGAGGCCTCCACCCTGGCCCGCGAACGGCAATCGGCCGCCAACGCCAAGGCCAAGGAGCGGGTGGCCGAGCTGCGGGAATTCGTGCGCCGCTTCGCCGCCAACAAGTCCAAGGCCAAGCAGGCCACCAGCCGCATGAAGCTGATCGAGAAGATCAAGCCCGAGGACGTGAAGCCCTCCAGCCGGCAATACCCGTGGATCCGCTTCGATTACGACGACAAGGAAAAGCTGCACCGCCTGGCGGTGGAGGTGGAGGACCTCGGCTTCGGCTACGAGCCGGGCCGGAGGGTCATCAACAAGCTCAGCGTGCACATCGCCGCCGGCGACCGGGTCGCCATCATCGGCGAGAACGGCGTCGGCAAGACCACCCTGCTGAAGCTGCTGGTGGGCGAGTTGCAGCCCCGGCATGGCGGCGTCAAATGGGCGGAAAAGGCCAAGCCCGGCTACTTCGCCCAGGACCACTCCGCCGACTTCGACAGCGACCTGTCCCTCACCGACTGGATTTCCGAATGGGTGCGGGCGGGCGGTTACGAGGGCGAGGATCTCATCACCCTGGTGCGCGGCACCCTCGGCCGCCTGCTGTTCTCCGGCGACGAGGTGAAGAAGCCGGTGCGCGTCATCTCCGGCGGCGAGCAGGGCCGCATGCTGTTCGGCAAGCTCATGCTGCTGCGCCCCAACGTGCTGGTGATGGACGAGCCCACCAACCACCTCGACATGGAATCCATCGAGTCGCTCAACAACGGCCTGGACGCCTTCACCGGCACCCTGGTGTTCGTCTCCCACGACCGCCAGTTCGTGTCCTCGCTGGCCAACAAGATCATCGAGCTCAAACTCGACGGCAGCCACGTCGTCTACGAGGGCGGCTACGAGGACTATCTGGCCAGCCAGGGGCTGGAGTAAGCGCCTGTTTCAGCGGGGGGCTATCCTCGCCGCATGGCGGTCTCCGCGCCAAGCGGCCATCCCCACCGTTGCCGGGCGGAGCACGGTACACTGCGCGGCGTCGGCTCTAACGGACATCTTTGAGAAGACGCCCCGAAGTATGAAAGTCATGCCCGTTTCCCTCCCTTGCAGG
>JBBIIR010000173.1:0-5068 GCA_037446455.1 Hydrogenophilales bacterium
GGAGGCAAGTCCAGACTCATGCGTAGGCCGTGGGTGTGCCACCGACGCCTTCGGGCCAGCGGTTTTCAAACAGGATGTCGGTGAGCAGCAGGCGTTGGCCCCAACCGGCGTCCTCGAACATGGGCCGGGGGTAGAACGCCTCCACCTGGCCGATACACAGGATGGCGAGCGGTTTCGCGCCGTGAGGCAGGCGCAGCAGGGCGGCGACGTCTTCCGGGTTGAAGAAGGAGACCCAGCCCAGCCCGATGCCTTCCGCCCTGGCCACCAGCCACATGTTCTGGATGGCGCAGCCCACGGAGGCGATGTCCATTTCCGGCAGGGTGCGGCGGCCGATCAGGTGTTTCTCCCGTTCCGGCATGAGCACGGCGACCAGCAGTTCCGCGCATTCACGGATGCCTTCGATCTTGACCTTCAGAAACTCCTCGTTGCGCGCGGGCAGGGCCGCCGCCGTGGCGAGGCGCTCCGCCTCCACGCCCGCATGGAGTTCGGCGCGAAGTAACGGGTCGGTAATGCGCAGAAAGCGCCAGGGCTGCATCCAGCCCACCGATGGGGCGAGATGGGCCGCCGCCGCCAGCCGTTCCAGCGCGCCCTCCGGCAGCGGGTCGGGCAGAAAGTGGCGCATGTCGCGTCGCTCCCGCAGGGCGCGCCAGATGGCGGCGGCTTCCGCCTCGCTGTAGGCGTGGGCAGACGGGTTTTTCACGATCTTCAGTGCGGGAACCGCAGCAGGGTGCGCGGGCCGTCCGGGTCGGCCTGCGTTTGAGCGCCCCCAGGGCCGGGCTGCGCCCAGCCCGCCCCCCGAGGGGGAGCAAGAAACACTTGGGACGGCCCGGCGTGTTTCTTGAGAGAGATGCCGGGGCGCGGTTTGCCAGTCAGCCGGGCCAAAAGGGCGGTAACCCAAGGGGGAAGGGCGCGTTTTTTCACGGGAACACTCCTTGCGGTAGGGGAAATGAGGAGAGGGCTCATCGAAAAGCCCCTGGTTCGTCGTTCCCGCGCAGGCGGAAACCCAGTAAAAACGGCGAACTGGATACCCGCCTTCGCGGGTATGACGGATTTTTCGAGGTGCCCGAGGGGAAACGGCGGACGTCTACAATTCGCGCGTTTCATTGCATGGGGAAGCGCATGGTTCGCTGGGGCTGGTTGACGGTGCTTGGTCTGTTTTGCGCGGTTGCTCAGGCGGAAGTGTCGGTGCGGGACGATAGCGGTACCACGGTGCGCTTGTTGCAGCCCGCCCGCCGCATCGTCAGCCTGGCGCCGCACGCCACCGAAAACCTGTACGCCGCCGGGGCGCGGGCGCGGCTGGTGGGGGCGGTGGACTACAGCGACTTTCCCAAGGCCGCGCTGGCCCTGCCGCGCGTGGGCGGCTATTCGCGGCCCGACCTGGAAGCGGTGCTGGCCCTGAAGCCAGACCTGGTGGTGGCCTGGGTGAGCGGCAACCCGCCGGCGGTGGTGGAAAAATTGCGCGCCCTGGGGATTCCGGTGTACCTGACCCAGCCAGACCGGCTGGAGGACATCGCCCACGGCATCGAGAAACTGGGCCGGCTGGCGGGGACGGAAGCGGATGCGGCGCGGGCGGCGGCGCGTTTCCGCCAGCGTCTGGCGGCGTTGCGCGGGCGCTTCGCGGCGCGTTCCAGCGTGCCCCTGTTCTATCAGGTGTGGCATCAGCCGCTCCTGACCGTGGGAGGCGGGCAGATCATCAGCGAGGTGATCCGCCTGTGCGGTGGCGAGAACGTGTTCGCCAACCTGCCGGGCAAGGCCCCCGCGGTGAGCGTGGAGGCGGTGCTGGCCGCCGACCCGGAGGTGGTGGTGGCCAGCGGCATGGGCCGCGACGCCCCCGTGGGCCTGGACACCTGGCGGCGCTGGAAAAGCCTCAAGGCAACCGCGCGGGGCAATCTGTTCTTTGTGCACGCCGACCTGATTCAGCGGCCCACCCCGCGCCTGCTGGAAGGGGCCGAGCAGTTGTGCCGGCATCTGGAGACGGCGCGGGGGCGGCGTTAAACCCGATGCGCTTTTCATCGCGTCTCCATCTCCGGCACAAACCAAGCCGCGCCGCCCTGCCCGATGGCGTGCAGGGGGTGGCCGTAGAGGCGTGAGAGGCGTTCCGCCGTGAACATCTCCCCGGCCGGGCCGAGTTCGAATTCGCCCTTGCCAAACAGCAGCAGGGCGCGGTCGGCATGGCGGGCGGCCAGGTTGATGTCGTGCAGCACGGTGATGGTGGCGGCCTGCCTGCCTTCGGCGCGGGTTTCGGCACTCATCCGCTGCAAAAGGGCAATCTGATGGTTAAGGTCCAGATGGGTCAAGGGCTCGTCCAGCAGGTAGAGCCTGGGGGACTGGGCCAGCAAAACGGCCAGGGCCACGCGCTGGCGTTCGCCGCCGGAGAGGCTTTGCAGGTCGCGTCCGGCATAGCCTTCCAGCCCCACTTCCGCCAGCACGGCGTGGGCGATGCGTTGGTCTTCAACACTCTCCCAGGCAAAGCGGGAGAGGTGGGGGTGGCGTCCGCACAGCACGGTTTCCAGCACGGTGCTGGCGAAGGCGTCGCCGGGGTGCTGGGTGAGCAGGCCGCGCAGGCGGGCGGCGGCGCGTGGCGTGCGCGCGGCGTAGGGCAGGCCGTCCAGCAACACCTCGCCAGACCGGGGTGCGCAGAGGCCCGCCAGCACATGCAGCAGAGTGCTCTTGCCCGCGCCGTTGCGGCCCAGCACCACCAGGCGTTCGCCGGGGTGCAGGTTCAGGCTGAGGCCGCGCACCACGTCCCTGCCGCCAATGGCGACATCCAGGTTTTTGAGGGCGAGGAGGGGTGTGCCCCCGGCTCGGGAAAACCGCCCGAGCCGCCCCCCGTGGGGGCCGAGCCATTCCTGGGGCTGCCCGGCGAACGGCTTGAGCGGCGTGTTCATGTTGGCGCTCACACGCCTTCCCGGTGCGGCGCGCGGGCCAGCAACATCAAAAAGACGGGCACGCCGATCAACGCGGTAATGGCCCCCACCGGCAACTGTTGCGGGGCAACGAGGGTGCGCGCCAGGGTGTCGGCCAGGGTGAGCAGCGCGCCGCCCGCCAGCACGGCGGCGGGCAGCAAAATGCGCTGGTCATTGCCCAGAGCCAGCCGCGCCAGATGCGGCACCACCAGGCCCACAAAGCCGACGTTGCCCACACTGGTGACGGCAATGGCGGTAAGCAGCGAGGCGGTGAGGTGGATCAAGGGCGTGAGGCGGCCCACGTGGGCGCCCAGGGTGGCGGCGAAGGCCGTGCCCCGCGCCAGCAGGTTGAGATCACGCGCGACGAACAGGGCAAGCGTCAGCCCCGCGCCCAGGGTGATGAGGGCGGGCAGCGGGTCGCCCGCCTGGGCGGCATCGCCCATCAGCCAGAACAACATGCCGCGCAACTGGTGTTCCGGCGCGATGGAAAGCATCAAGGTCACGCCCGCGCCGCACCCGGCGGCGACGATGACGCCGGTGAGCAAGAGGCGCGTGCGCGTCCAGCCGCCTTCGCCGCGCGACAGGCCAAACACCAGGCTCATGGCCGCCAGCGCGCCCGCGAAGGCGCTGGCCTGAATGCCCAGGGTCAAGGTCACGCCCAGCAGCATGGCCCCCAGCGCGCCCACCGCCGCGCCGCCGGACACGCCCAGCACATAGGGGTCGGCCAGGGGGTTGCGCAAAAGAATCTGCATCAACGCCCCCGCCAGCGCCAGCAGGCCGCCGCAGGCAAAAGCAGCCAGGGCGCGGGGCAGGCGCAGGTCAAGGACGATTTCACGGTGAAAGTCTTCGCCCCGGCCCGCCAGCACGGCGCCGACCTGGGCCGGGGCCAGCGCCACGCTGCCCGACATCAGGGCCACAAGCAGGCTGCCCAGCGCGGCGAGCGCCAGCAGGGCAAGAATCAGGCGGGCGCGAGGCGGGGTTATCCTTGATTCCTCGGTTGAACACGTCCGCAGGCGTGGCTGCGCGGGTGACTGGCGCGAAGCGACGACGCGGCGGGGTCGTTCCCCGCAAGGAGGAGCGACAAAGCCAGGCGCCCGCACAGACACGAAAGCGGGCGTGTAGCGGGCTCACCCAGATGGTGAACGGGAGCGAAGGCACGAACTTCAGCAAGCATGCGGCTTTACGAAGACAAAATAGCGGTCAACCGAGGAATCAAGGATTATAAATCCACCCCTTTTTGCGCCTTCACGCCTGCGCGCCAGGCATGTTTCACATCGGCGATCTCGCTCACCGTGTCGGCGGCATCGAGCAAGGCCTGGGGTGCCGCCCGACCCGTAATGACCACGTGTTGCATGGGCGGTCGGGCGGCAAGGTCGGCCAGTACAGTATTCATATCCAGCCAGCCGTATTTGAGCAGGTAGGTGAGTTCGTCCAGCACCACGAGCTGGATGTCGGGGTCGGCCAGCCAGCGCCGGGCCACGGCCCAGCCTTGCCGCGCGGTGGCGCGGTCGCGCTCCAGGTTTTGTGTTTCCCAGGTGAAGCCTTCGCCCAGCACGCGCCATTCCATGCCGGGCTGGCGGGCGAGCAGGGCCTCCTCGCCCGTGTCCGTGCGGCTTTTGATGAACTGGGCCACGGCCACGTTCATGCCGTGGCCCAGGGCGCGGGCGACCATGCCGAAGGCGGAGGTGGATTTGCCCTTGCCGTTGCCGGTGAGCAGCAGCAGGAGCCCCTTTTCCCGGTCGGCTTTTTCGATGGCGGCGTCGATCACCGCCTTCTTCTTCGCCATGCGGGCGGCGTGGCGTTCGGATTTGTCGTTCATGGGCGTTTCCTTACCAGGGGCGCCGTAAACATCGATGCGATACGGCGCCCCCGCCGATCAAGGTTGATAACGCAAGGTCAGGTATAGCCCGCGTCCGGGCTGGTTATAGAGGAAGGCGGTTTCATAGGCCTTGTCGAACAGGTTTTCCAGCTTGGCTTGCAAGCGCCAGGCCTTGGCGAGGCGATATTCCGCGCGCAGATCGACCAGGCCGTAGCCGTCCAGTTCGACGGTATTGGCGAGGTTGTCGTAACGCCGGCCTTCCGCGCGCAGGGTGGCGCCCAGATTCCAGGCGCCAACATCGCGGTCGAGGTCGATGCGCAGCATTTCCTTGGCGCGCCGGTTC
>JBBIIR010000174.1:0-5067 GCA_037446455.1 Hydrogenophilales bacterium
TGCCCGAATTGACCCTCGACGCCGAGGCGGCCTGGCAGATCATGCATGGCCAGGCGGTCTGGCTACCGCGCCTGCGCGTTGGTGTCCTGCATCGCATCTATGCGCCGGGAGAACGCTTTCTCGGCGTCGCCGAGGTGGGCGAGGACGGCAAGCTGGCGCCGAAGCGGCTGGTCGTCCAGGCATCGTGACTTTTCTTGAACGAAATCAAACACTCGGCGTACAATCGCCGACTTTCCCGAACGTGTCCTGAATAGCCTCGGGCCACGCGATTGCATAGGAGTATTGCCATGGCTATCACTACCCCCCAGAAAGCGCAGATCCTCAAGGATTACCAGCGCGCCGCCGCCGATACCGGCTCCCCGGAAGTGCAGATCGCGCTGCTGACCGCGCGCATCAACGACCTCACCGGCCACTTCAAGACCCACGCCAAGGATCACCACTCGCGCCGCGGCCTGCTCAAGATGGTCAGCCGTCGCCGCCGCCTGCTGGATTACCTGAAGGAGCGCAACGCGGACAGCTACACCCAGCTCATCCAGCGCCTCGGCCTGCGCAAGTAAGCCAAGCATCATGCAACCGGCGCCCTCCAAGGGCGCCGTTCCGCTTTATCGGTACAACCATTTGGAAGGCAACAGCGTGAATCCGGTCAAAAAGACATTTCAATACGGTCGCCACGAAGTCACCCTGGAAACCGGCGAGATCGCCCGCCAGGCCACCGGCGCGGTGATCGTCAGCATGGACGACACCGTGGTGCTGGTCACCGTGGTGGCGAAGAACGAGGTCAAGCCCGGCCAGGACTTCTTCCCGCTGACCGTCGACTACATGGAGAAGACCTACGCCGCGGGCCGCATCCCCGGCGGCTTCTTCAAGCGCGAGGGCAAGCCCACCGAGAAGGAAACCCTGACCTCCCGCCTGATCGACCGCCCCATCCGCCCCCTGTTCCCGGACGGCTTCTTCAATGAAGTGCAGGTCATCGCCACCGTGGTGTCCGCCAATGCCGAGGTGGATTCCGACATTCCCGCCATGCTCGGCGCTTCCGCCGCCCTGGCCCTGTCCGGCCTGCCCTTCAACGGCCCCCTGGGCGCCGCCCGCGTCGGCTACGTGGACGGCCAGTACGTGCTCAATCCCACCCAGACCGAGCTGAAGAGCTCCAAGCTGGACCTGGTGGTGGCCGGTACCGAGACCGCCGTGCTGATGGTCGAGTCCGAGGCCAAGGAACTGTCCGAGGACGTCATGCTGGGCGCCGTGGTGTTCGGCCACGAGCAGATGCAGGCCGCCATCGACGCCATCAACGAGCTGGCCGACGTGGCCGGCCAGGACGCCTGGGAGTGGACCCCGCCCGAGACCCCCACCGCGCTGATCGAAAAGATGCACGCGATCTGCGGCGAAGGCCTCAACCAGGCCTACTCCATCAAGCAGAAGCAGGCCCGCGTCGCCGCCGTCGACGAGATCCGCAACCGCGTGTTCGCGGAGATGATCACGGAGGATATGGACACCACCGCCGCCAACGTGGTGAAGGACCTGTTCCACAGCCTCGGCGGCGAGCCCCGCATCGACGGGCGCGACACGCGCACCGTGCGGCCCATCACCATCCGCACCGGCGTGCTGCCCCGCACCCACGGTTCCGCCCTGTTCACGCGCGGCGAGACGCAGGCCCTGGTGGTCGCCACGCTCGGCACCAGCCGCGACGAGCAGACCATCGAGGCGCTCACCGGCGGCTACAGCGACTACTTCATGCTGCACTACAACATGCCGCCCTTCGCCACCGGCGAGACCGGCCGCGTCGGCAGCCCCAAGCGTCGCGAGATCGGCCACGGCCGCCTGGCCAAGCGCGCCCTGGTGGCCTGCCTGCCGGAGAAGGAAGCGTTCGGCTACGCCATCCGCGTGGTGTCCGAGATCACCGAATCGAACGGCTCCTCCTCGATGGCCTCGGTGTGCGGCGGCTCACTCGCCTTGATGGACGCCGGCGTGCCGATGACCCGCCACGTCGCCGGCATCGCCATGGGCCTGATCAAGGAAGGCAACCGCTTCGCCGTGCTCACCGACATCCTCGGCGACGAGGATCACCTTGGCGACATGGACTTCAAGGTGGCCGGCACCACCGAGGGCGTCAGCGCCCTGCAGATGGACATCAAGATCACCGGCATCACCAAGGAGATCATGCAGGTGGCCCTGACCCAGGCCCGCGAGGCGCGCCTGCACATCCTCGGCATCATGAACGCCGCCGAGGCCGCGCCGCACGAGATGAGCCAGTACGCGCCGCGCATCCTCAGCATGAAGATCAACCCGGAGAAGATCCGCGACGTCATCGGCAAGGGCGGCGCCACCATCCGCGCCCTCACCGAGGAAACCGGCACGCAGATCGACATCGCCGAGGACGGCACCATCAAGATCGCCTGCACCAGCACCGAATCCGGCGCCCTGGCGAAGAAGCGCATCGAGGACATCACCGCCGAGGTGGAAGTGGGCAAGGCCTACGACGGTACCGTGCTGAAGATTCTCGACTTCGGCGCCATCGTCAACATCCTGCCCGGCAAGGACGGCCTGCTGCACATCTCGCAGATCGCCCACCAGCGCGTCAATGCCGTCACCGACCACCTGAAGGAAGGCCAGGCCGTGCAGGTCAAGGTGCTGGAGACCGACGAGAAGGGCCGCATGCGCCTGTCCATGAAGGCGCTCATCGAGCCGCCGGCGGCACCCGCCGCAGCGCCCGCCGCGGAAGCTCCGGCCGCCGACTAAGGCCGCGCGCGAGCATGAAAAAAGCGGCCCGCGGGCCGCTTTTTTCTGGCAGGTCCCGGTCGCCTCAGCGCGCCCCGATCATGTCCAGGAAGCCCCGCCACCAGCGCTTGCGGTTCTGCGCCACGAAGGCGGGCGGATCCAGGTCGGAGGGCGGCATGCGGGACATGACCCAGCCGGGCAGGATGCGGTGCTTGCTGGAACCGCAGGACGTCCCCAGATGGTTGGGGTCGTAGATTTTGATGATCCGCGGCGTGTCCAGATCGTCGGCATAGACGATGCCGCAGTAGTCCTCGTGGTGTTCGCGGCGCAGCAGGGCGTCGATCTCGCGCACGAAGGCGGCCACGTGCTCGGCATCGGCCGGCGCTTGCGGACGCGGTTCGCCGACCGCATAGAGGAACCAGCCGGCGGCGGGATCGAGGCGCTCCCAGAAGGCCGTGAGCTGTTTCCAGGACAGCAGGCTGTAGAGGGTACCGTCGAAAAGCCGGTCGAATTCGGAGTGTTGCTGCATGGAGAGATCCATGGCGGAGTGGCCGGGACAGACAGGGAGGCGCATTGTAACCGCGCCTAAACATTTGCTAACTCGGTTTCAAACAGGAAACGACATGCTCAAGGCACTGATCTTCGACGTCGACGGCACTCTGGCCGACACCGAGCGCGACGGCCACCGCCCCGCCTTCAACGCCGCCTTCCGGGAATACGGCCTGGACTGGGACTGGGACGTGGCCCTGTACGGCCAACTGCTGGCGGTCACCGGCGGCAAGGAACGCATGAAGTACTACGTCGAGCGTTTTCGTCCGGACTTCGTCAAGCCCGCCGGCTTCGATGACCTGGTGGCCGAACTGCACAAGGCCAAGACCCGTCACTACACCCGCATGCTGGCCGAGGGGGGCATCCCCCTGCGCCCCGGCGTCAGACGCCTGCTCAGCGAAGCCCGCGCCGCCGGCCTGACCCTGGCGGTGGCCACCACCACCACCCCGGACAACGTCACCGCCCTGTTGCGCCACAGCCTGGCCGAGGACGGCCCGGACTGGTTCGCCGTCATCGCCGCCGGCGATATCGTCCCGGCCAAGAAGCCGGCGCCGGACATCTACGTCTGGGCCCTGGAAAAGCTGGGACTGGCAGCCGAGGCGTGTGTCGCCTTCGAGGATTCCCGCAACGGCATCCGCGCCGCCCTGGGCGCCGGCCTGCGCACCCTGGTCACCGTCAACGACTACACCCGCGAGGACGATTTCAGCGGCGCCCTCGCCGTGCTGTCGGACCTGGGCGAGCCCGACGCGCCCTACCAACGCCTGGATGCGCGCGGAGCCGGAGAGCAGGGACTGGTGGACCTGGCCAGGATCAGGGCCTGGCTGGGCTGAAACGCTTCACACCACGTTGACGCCGCGCTCCTCGCGGCCCTTCACGCGGGTCAGGCGGATGACCTCGGGCAGCGAGCGCAGCGCCCGCATCAGCCGCGCCAGGTGCAGGCGGTTCTGCACGCTGACGGTGAAGTAGAGGCTGGTGTAGGCGCCGGCCTCGTCGTGCATGTGCACGTTGTCGATATCGGAACCCTCGTTGGCGATGGCCGCCGCCACCTTGGCCAGCACGCCGCGCTGATTGACGACGATGATCTTGATGCCGACGTCGAACAGCCGGTTCAGCTCCGCCGCCCAGGCCACGTCCACCCATTTCTCCGGATCCTCCCGGTAATGGCGGACCTGGGCGCAGTCGTGGGTGTGGATGATGAGGCCCTGTTCCTTCTTGATCTGGCCGATGATGGGGTCGCCCGGAATCGGCCGGCAGCATTTGCCCAGGCGCACCGCCACGCCCTCGGCGCCGCGCACCAGCATGGGGCCGGCGGCCTTGCGCGGCGCCGTTTCGTTGTCCTGGGTGAGCAGTTGCTTGGCCACCACGAAGGCCAGCTTCTTGCCCAGGCCGATTTCCGCCAGAGTGTCGTCGCGGCCTTTGCCGCCTTCCTTTTGCAGGCGCTCCCACTGCGCCTCGCCGACGGGTTTGCCGCCCAGCGCGCGCACCGCCTGTTCCAGCAGTTGTTCGCCGAGCAGCACGGACTCGTGCCGATGCGTTTTCCTGAGGGCGCTGCGGATGTGCGCGCGGGCCTTGCCGGTGATGGCGAAATGCGCCCAGGCCGGGTTGGGACGGGCCGAGGCGGAGGTGAGGATCTCCACCCGATCGCCGTTCTTCAGCGGCGTCGACAGCGGCATGAATTCGCCGTTGATCCTGGTGCCCACGCAATGGTCGCCGACGTCCGAGTGCACGTTGTAGGCGAAGTCCACCGGCGTCGCGCCGCGCGGCAGCGCGACGATGCGGCCCTTGGGCGTGAAGACGTAGACC
>JBBIIR010000175.1:0-5019 GCA_037446455.1 Hydrogenophilales bacterium
CAAGGGCGGTGGCTGGATCACGCTGACGTCGCTCGATGCGCAACCCGATCCGCCCAATCTGACTGCGCTCAAGGCCGAACTCAACGCCCTCTGGCCGATGACCAACCTGCTCGATATGGTCAAGGAAACCGATCTGCGGCTGAGTTTCACCGATGCCCTGAAAAGCCCGACCTCCTACGAGACGATGGATCGCTCGGTGTTGCAGCCGCGCCTACTGCTGTGTCTGCACGGCCTGGGCACCAATGCCGGCTTGCAGCGCATGGCCGGGCTGGATTCTGGCACGACCGCCAAGGACTTGGCCTATGTGCGCCGCCGCTACATCAGTGTGGATGCGATGCGCCACGCGATCGCCATCGTCGCTGACGGCACGCTGCATGCCGGCAATCCGGCGATCTGGGGTAGCAGCACCACCGCCTGTGCATCGGATTCCAAGCACTTCGGCGCCTGGGACCAGAACCTCACCACGCAATGGCACGTGCGCTACGGCGGGCGCGGCATCATGATCTACTGGCACGTCGAGCGCAGTTCGTTGTGCATCCATTCGCAGCTCAAGTCGCCGTCGTCGTCGGAAGTGGCGTCGATGATCGAGGGTGTGATCCACCATTGCACCGAGATGGAGGTGGATCGGCAGTACGTCGATTCGCACGGTCAGAGCACGGTGGCGTTCGCCTTCTGCCGGCTGCTCGGCTTCCAGTTGCTGCCCCGGTTGAAGGCGATCCACTCGCAGAAGCTGTACCGGCTGGAGAGCGGCAAGGCCGATGCCTACGCCAATCTGCAACAGATTCTGACCAAGCCCATCGACTGGGAGTCGGTGCGGCAGCAGTACGACCAGATGGTCAAGTACGCCACGGCGCTGCGCCTGGGCACGGCGGAAACCGAGGCCATCCTGCGGCGCTTCACCAAGAAGAACGTGCAGCACCCGACCTACAAGGCATTCGCCGAGTTGGGCAAGGCGATCAAGACCGTCTTCCTGTGCCGCTACCTGCATGAGGAACCCCTGCGCCGCGAGATCAACGAGGGCTTGAACGTGGTCGAGCAGTGGAACGGCGCGACCGACTTCGTGTTCTTCGCCCGCCGTGGCGAGATGGCGAGCAACCGCCGCGAGGATCACGAGGTCAGCATGCTCGCGTTGCATCTGATCCAGAACTGCATGGTCTACATCAACACGTTGATGATCCAGAAAGTGCTGGCACAGCCGCACTGGCAGGGCAGGTTCACACCGCGAGACTACGCCGCCCTGACGCCGCTGATCTGGGAGCACGTCAACCCATATGGGCGCTTCGACCTGGACATGAATACCCGGATCGACCTGCCGTAATCGAGATGGCGGCTGGTGACACGAGTGTTGGGGCTACCCCAATGACGCCCAAGGCGGTGTTTCACGCTAAATACAGATAGAACAACAAGATGCGCAGAGTTCCTCATCTTGATCCGAGGAATCGCGCACCGATCTACAAGACGATTTCCCCGTGCCAGCCCAGGGGTGACAGCCCCCTGGCCAGGGCGCCGGCCTCCAGTGCCTTGAGGAAGGCGGCCGGACCGGCGGCATAGATGTCGATGTGGGAGAGATCCGGATGATGGGCGAGGATGCCTTCCGCCGCCGTCGCCGCGCCTGGCTCGATGGGTAGAGCCTGATAGGTGAAGTTGTCGAGCGCGTCGGCCCAGGCCCGGCACAGGTTGTCCTGGTAATGCCCGGCTTCTCCAGCCACCCAGTAGAGATGCATGGAATCGGCGGTTTCCAGTGACATGGCGTGCTGCACGAGGCTCTTGATGGGGGCAAAGCCCTCCTCCCAGGCGACGAAGATCAGCGGCCGGCGTGAATCCAGCTTCATGACGAACTGGCCACGCGGACCCAACAGGGCGACACCGTCCTCCTTGCGCAGACCGTCGAACACCTTGCGGGAAAACCCCCGGTTGTCGCGGCGCACGTGCACTTCGATGTGGCGGTCCTCGCAGGGGCAACTCGCCACGTAATACTCGCCTTCCGCGCCGTCCGCCGACAGAGTCAGGTGCTGGCCCGCCAGGAAACGCAGCCGTTTGCTGCGCGGCGCCGTGAGATGCAGGGCCGCGAGCTGATCGTTGAAGAACTCCACCGACTTCACCTTGGTGGGGATTTCCTGTTCCGGGATGTCCTCGGCCCCGGCCACGTGTGCCTCCACCACCACGTCGGTGATCGCTGTGTAGGAGCACAGCAGGAGGGCGCCGTTCTCCTTTTCGACATCCTTGAGGACGAAGTCGTGGGGATGCACCTTCTTGACTTGGCCGGACACCAGCCTGGCCTTGCACTCCCCGCAATTGCCGTTGCTGCAGCCGTAATCGAGGGGAATGCCGGCGCGCAGGGCGGCCTCCAGCAGGGTGTCGTTGCCTTCCACGAAGAATTCGTGGCCGGAGGGTTGCACGGTCACTTGCACGGACATGATGCGCATCACGCTTTCCTGGGCGAGCAGCGCCTCGGCCCGTTCGGCCTCGCTGGGGGCCGCTTCGAGCTCGCGCTTGAGCCAATGTTTGAGTGCGGCCACGGCATCCACGGTCGCCGCGCCCCCCGTTTCCGTCACGTCGTCGAGCTTGTCGCCGAGGAAGCGGAACACCTCGTCGTAATGCAGCAGCAGGCTTTTCGCGGCGGCGAACTCCTTGCCAAGCTCGAACAGCCGCTCCGCCAGCACCGCCTTGTCCGGCAGCGTGCGTTCGAACACCCGCTTGCCGAAGGCCTTGGCCTTGATCTCCTCCACCCGCTTGTATTCGCCGTCATCCTCCCATTGCACGCCGGGAAAGACGCGCAGCAGTTCACTCATGTCGACCATGCCGTCGAAGGTGGACAGTTCGCCGTCGTGGATCATGCGCTGGATCGCCGAGCGGGACTGCCCGACCAGGCGGGCGACACGGGAAACCGGGAGGTAATGGGCCATGGCCGGCATAATAGCCAGCGACATTGCCCGCACAAAACAGCGACCGCGAATATTTGAAGATGCTGAATCTGGCCGTCCGTCCCTACCCGCAAGCCGCCTGCGAGAGCCTCCGCCTGGCCGGCCTGCCGCCTTTGCTGGCGCGGCTCTATGCGGCGCGCGGCATCGACGCGGCGGATGCGCTGAAATACCGGCTTGGCGAACTCCTGCCCTACCCTACCCTGAAGAACGCCGAGGCCGCCGCCTGCCGCCTGGCGGACGCCATCGCCGGCGGCGAAAAGCTGCGGGTGGTGGCCGACTACGACGCCGATGGCGCCACCGCCTGTGCCGTCGCCCTGGCCGGTCTGTCCGCCCTGGGGGCCAGGGTGGACTACCTGGTACCCAACCGCTTCGAGTACGGCTACGGCTTGTCGCCGGAAATCGCCCGTCTCGCCGCCGCGGGCAAACCCGACCTGCTCATCACCGTCGACAACGGCATCGCCGCCAATGCCGGCGTCGAGGAGGCGCGGCGGCTGGGCATGGAAGTCCTGGTCACCGACCACCACCTGCCCGGCGAGACCCTGCCGGACGCCCTCATCGTCAATCCCAACCAGCCCGGCTGTTCCTTTCCCAGCAAGCATCTGGCCGGCGTCGGCGTCATGTTCTACGTGCTCATGGCCCTGCGCGCCGAGCTGCGCCGGCGCGGCGCCTTCGCCGCACGGCCCGAACCCAACCTGGCCGAACTGCTCGACCTGGTGGCCCTGGGCACCGTCGCCGACGTGGTGCGGCTGGACGCCAACAACCGCCTGCTGGTTTCGCAGGGCCTGGCGCGTATCCGCCAGGGCAAGGCCCGGCCCGGCATCCAGGCCCTGTTCGCGGTGGCGGGCAAATCCTTCCAGCGCGCCAGCGCCGAGGATCTGGGCTACAACATCGGACCGCGCCTCAACGCCGCCGGCCGGCTTGCCGACATGGGCCGCGGCATCGAATGCCTGCTCGCCGCCGACAGAAGCCATGCCTTCGCCCTGGCCGGAGAACTCGATCAACTGAACAAGGAACGGCGCGGCATCGAAGCCGAGATGCAGGATCAGGCCATCGCCCTGCTGGATGGCATCGAAGTCGCCGACGGCGCCAGCCTGGTGCTCTACGACCCGGCCTGGCATCAGGGCGTGGTGGGCCTGCTCGCCTCCCGCCTGAAGGAACGCCACCACCGCCCCACCCTCATCTTCGCCGACGCCGGCGACGGGCTGCTGCGCGGCTCCGGCCGCGCGATTCCGGGGCTACACCTGCGCGACGCCCTGGATCGGGTGGACCGCCGCCTGCCCGGTGTCATCCTCAAATACGGCGGCCACGCCGCCGCCGCCGGCCTCACCTTGCGGCGACAACACCTGGACGCCTTCACCAACGCCTTCGAGGTCGTCGCCCGGGAAAGCCTGAGCGAGGCCGACCTGACCCGCACCATCGAAACCGACGGCGAACTCGCCGCCGAGGAGTTCACCCTGGAAAACGCCGAGGCCCTGCGCAACGCGGTCTGGGGACAGGGCTTTCCCACCCCCTGCTTCCAGGGCGAGTTCTCGGTGCAAAGCCAGCGGCTGGTCGGGGAGAAACACCTGAAACTGCGTCTGGCCGGCCCCGGTTTCAGCGCCGAGGCGATGTGCTTCTTTCAGGACACCCCCCTGCCGGAGCGCATTCAGGCGGTGTACCGGCTGGAGGTGAACGAGTGGAACGGAGTGCGGAGCTTGCAGCTCAATGTGGCCCATTGGGCCGAGGCACGAATGTCATTGGGTAACGGCTTTCAAGGGTAGAGTCAGCTCACGAAACGGAAAAAATCGTACGCTAACCCATGTTTAACACCCTCCAAAAAAACACCTATTAAAACAGCCTGTTACGAGCCGACTTCGGCGCGTGTGGCACTACATCCGCGTAGGATTGGGTTTGGTGGGGGATCAAGCCGGCAGGCGCTTCGTCCCGCCCGGCAAGGGATCGAGGCCCAGGGCTTCGTAGAGCGTCTTCAGCGTCGGATCGGGTTGGGTTGCCTTTCTCACGTTCAACGTCCGCCCATCCCGCTGGGTAAACCTCGCCGTCACCCGGCGTTGCACCGAGAACGTCTTGCGCAGGCTCGCCCAACTCTCGCTGATCC
>JBBIIR010000176.1:0-5019 GCA_037446455.1 Hydrogenophilales bacterium
ATTCCTCCGGGTCGATGACCAGGAAGTTCGGCCCCTCGTGGAAGCAGTCCACCGGGCAGACTTCGACGCAGTCGGTGTATTTGCAGCGGATGCAGTTTTCGGTGACAACGTAGGTCATAACTTTCCTCGTCAAAACTTTTTCGCTAGCATAGCGGGCAATCGCAGCAATTCGTAAGCAGCAAACCGTCAACGAATCGCCCCACGCGTCGACCTTCCGGCGGCCTTCCCAAGCCGTACATCCAGCCTCCCGGCTTTTCCTTCCGAAGCGATCCTCCTTCATTCCTCAGAGGTTCTCCATGAGCGAACACATCCATTACGTCACCGACGACACTTTCGAGCAGGAAGTCCAGCAATCCCCCATGCCCGTGCTGGTGGACTACTGGGCCGACTGGTGCGGTCCCTGCAAGATGATCTCCCCCATCCTCGACGAGGTCGCACGTGAATACGCCGGCCGTCTCAAGGTCTGCAAGCTCAACATCGACGAGAACCAGGCGACGCCGCCCAAGTACGGCATCCGCGGCATTCCCACCCTGATGATCTTCAAGAACGGCAACGTCGAGGCCACCAAAGTCGGCGCCCTGTCGAAATCCCAGCTCACCGCCTTCGTTGACAGCAACATCTGAATTCCGCTAGTTTTGCCGCGCCCGGCGCACTCGCAAGAAGCACGCCGGATTCGTAAACGCTGAAGCGTCAACGACTCCGCTGTTCTGCCGGGCGCACCCTCCCTCCAGCCTCACCCCTCTCCGGATTCTCCGGCCCGCGCTCAGCATCCGCCGCGGACCAGCCCGGACCCAGCCGGCGCATCTCCCCACAGCAAAGCCACCATGCAACTTTCCGACCTGAAACAACAACACGTCAGCCAGCTTCTCGAGATGGCCGAAGCCAACGGCATCGAGAACGCCAACCGCATGCGCAAGCAGGAACTGATCTTCGCCCTGCTCAAGAAGAAAGCGCGGGACGGCGAAAGCATCTTCGGCGACGGGGTGCTGGAAATCCTGCCCGACGGCTTCGGCTTCCTGCGCTCGCCCGACACCTCCTACCTGTCCAACCCGGACGACATCTACATCTCGCCCTCGCAGATCCGCCGCTTCAACCTGCACACCGGAGACTCCATCGAGGGCGAGATCCGCACCCCCAAGGACGGCGAGCGCTACTTCGCCCTGACCAAGATCGACAAGGCCAACGGCGGCCCGGTCGAGGCGCTCAAGCACAAGATCCTGTTCGAGAACCTGACGCCGCTGTTCCCCAACCAGGCCTTCAAGCTGGAACGCGACATCAAGGCCGAGGAAAACATGACCGGCCGCGTCATCGACATCATCGCCCCCATCGGCAAGGGCTCGCGCGGCCTGCTGGTGGCGCCGCCGAAGACCGGCAAGACGGTGATGATGCAGCACATCGCGCACTCCATCACCGCCAACCACCCCGAGGCCATCCTCATCGTCCTGCTCATCGACGAGCGCCCCGAGGAAGTCACCGAGATGCAGCGCACCGTCAAGGGCGAGGTGGTCGCCTCCACCTTCGACGAGCCCGCCGCGCGCCACGTGCAGGTCGCCGAGATGGTCATCGCCAAGGCCAAGCGCCTGGTCGAGCACAAGAAGGACGTGGTCATCCTGCTCGACTCCATCACCCGCCTGGCGCGGGCCTACAACACCGTGCAGCCCACCTCCGGCAAGGTGCTCACCGGCGGCGTCGACGCCAACGCCCTGCAGAAGCCCAAGCGTTTCTTCGGCGCCGCGCGCAACATCGAGGAAGGCGGCAGCCTGACCATCATCGCCACCGCCCTCATCGACACCGGCAGCCGCATGGACGACGTCATCTACGAGGAATTCAAGGGCACCGGCAACATGGAAATCCACCTCGACCGGCGCATGGCGGAAAAGCGCGTCTACCCCGCCATCAACGTCAACCGCTCCGGCACCCGGAAAGAGGAATTGCTCATCGAGCAAAGCGCCCTGCAGAAGATCTGGGTGCTGCGCAAACTGCTCTACCCGATGGACGATCTCGAAGCGATGGAATTCCTGTCCGACAAGATCCGCGCCACCAAGACCAACGCCGACTTCTTCGATTCGATGCGGCGGGGTTGATCGGCCGGTTTCCGGATAGCGCCGCGCCTGGGTGACTTGGCACGGCGTTTTTCATTTCCAGACGTGCAAGACCGACTCCACATCCGTTTCTTTTACAGGCAAGGTCAGCGCGGCCTCGATGTGGAAGCGCTGCCGCAAGCGTTCCAGGGCGTGTTCATGGGCGCTCTCGTAGAGCACCAGCACCCTTGTCGGATTTTTTGACTGGGCCGCCGCCAACAGGGATTCCAGGTTGCTCACCCTATCGCGGAAATCCGGCTGGAAATAGAAGTCGGCGACGATGACCTCCGGTTTTTCCTTGCGCATGAAGCTGATGGCCTTGCGCACGGAAAATTCGGTATGCACGCGGAAACCCAGGCGTTCAAACAGCGGGCGCAGGTTGGAGTAACCCAGCAGTTCGATAACGTTGAGCAGCAGGGGCGCCGGCTCGGCCATGCGGGGGCGCGGCGGAAATCAGGCGGCCTGCTTGGCCGCCTTCTCGGCGAGCAGCGCGAGGGCTTCCCGCAGGCTGATGTCCTCGGGCTTGCGCTCCTTGGGGATGGAGGCCATCAGCTTGCCGTGCTGCACGTAAGGGCCGAAGCGGCCGGACTTGAGCTGCACCGGCTTGCCGTCGGCGGGATGGGCGCCCAGCTCCTTGGCCGGCGCCGGGGCGGCGCGCTTGCCGGTCTTGGCCTCGCGCGGTTCGAACTCGAAGCCCACCTTGCCGTCCTTGTCGCGCACCAGGAAAGCGGAGAAGGCGCGGCGGGTGCGGGCGGAGACGAAGCCGGTGAGGAGGTCTGTCTTGCCCTCGGCGAGGAGCTTTTGCATCTGCTCGCGCGCCACGGCTTGCTGCAGGATGACCTGGCCGCTGCGGAAGTCGCAGGTCTTGTTGGGGCCGACGCCGCGCTCGCAGAGGTAGGAGGCGCCATGTTCATAGACCTGGCCGCCGCATTTGGGACACTTGCCCAGGCTTTCCTGGCCGGAGAAGTCCACTTCCTCGGCTTCCTCGCCCGCCTTGGGCTGGCCGAAGTCGAACTCCGGCAGCTTGTCGTCGTTGAGGCGGATCTCGGCGTCGAAGGGCCGCCCCATCTTGTTGCGGAAGCCGGTGAGCGGGCCCACCCTGCCGTCGCGCAGCAGGGCTTCCATCTCCTCCACCTCGAACTGGCGGCCGGCGACGATCTTCCAGGCGCTCCAGTCGCAGGCCTGGCAGGCGAACTTCTTGTAGTTCTCCTTCACCACGCCGCCGCACTTGGGGCAGGGCGCCGCCAGGGTGGCGAAGTCGCCGGGCACGGTGTCGGACTCGTAGCGCTTGGCGCGGTCGACGATATCCTGGGCGAGGGCGGTGATGTGGCCCATGAACTCGTCGCGCGACAGCTTGCCGCGTTCCATCTGCGACAGCTTGTATTCCCAGGCGCCGGTCATCTCCGGCGAGGCCAGCTCCTGGATGTCCAGGCCGCGCAACAGGGTGATGAGGGAGAAGGCCTTGGCGGTCGGCGCCAGTTCGCGGCCTTCCCGGTGCAGGTAGTTCTCCGACAGCAGGTTCTCGATGATCTGCGCCCGCGTCGCCGGCGTGCCGAGCCCACGCCCGGCCATGGCGGCGCGCAGTTCCTCGTCGTCCACCATCTTGCCGGCGCCCTCCATGGCGGACAGCAGGGTGGCTTCGTTGAAGCGGGCGGGCGGGCGGGTCATGGCGGCCTTGAGGTCCACCGCGCGGGTGTCCAGGGTCTCGCCGGGCGCCAGCGGCGCCAGATTGCCGCCGCCCTCCTCGTCCTCGGGTTGCGCCTCCTTGCCGTAGATCGCGAGCCAGCCCGGATTCACCAGCACCTTGCCCTCGGTCTTGAAGGCGTGCTTGTCGACGCGGGTGATGCGGGTGGTGATGGCGTACTCGGCGGCCGGGTAGAACACCGCCAGGAAGCGTTTGGTGACCAGGTCGTAGAGCTTCCATTCCAGCTCGTTCAGGGTCTTCGGCGGCGTGCCGGTGGGAATGATGGCGAAGTGGTCGGAAATCTTGGCGTTGTTGAAGATGCGCTTGTTGGGCGCCACCCATTTGCGTTGCAGGATGGTCTGTGCGAACGGCGCGTAGTCCTCGGGCAGGCCGCCCAGCACGTCCTTCACCGTGGCCACGTAGTCCTCGGGCAGGGCGCGGGCGTCGGTGCGGGGATAGGTGAGCACCTTGTGCTTTTCGTACAGCGCCTGGGCCAGGCCCAGGGTGGTCTTGGCGGAGAAGCCGAAGCGGCCGTTGGCTTCCCGCTGCAAACTGGTCAGATCGTAAAGCAGGGGCGAGAGCTGGCTGGAAGGCTTGGTTTCCTCGGAGGCTTGCGCCGGCTTGCCGACACAGGCGGCGCGGATGGCCTCGGCCCTGGCCTGATCCCAGATCCGGTGTGCCATGGCGTGCTCGTCGCCGATGTTGGCCTCAGCGTCCTTCTTGAATTTCTCGTCGAACCAGCGGCCGGCGTACTCGCCCTTTTCCCCGGCGAAGCGGCCTTCCAGTTCCCAGTAGGCGCGCGGCACGAACCCGCGGATGCGTTCCTCCCGCTCCACCACGATGGCCAGGGTCGGCGTCTGCACGCGGCCGACGGTGGTGAGATGGAAGCCGCCGGTCTTGGAGTTGAAGGCGGTCATCGCGCGGGTGCCGTTGATGCCCACCAGCCAGTCGCTTTCCGCCCGGCAGATGGCGGCGGTGCGCAGACCCTCCACCTCGGCCGCCTCGCGCAGGGTGGCGAAGCCTTCCTTGATGGCGGCCTGGGTCATGGATTGCAGCCACAGGCGGCGCACCGGCTTCTTGTTGCCGCTGTGCTGGGCGATGAAATTGAAAATCAGCTCGCCCTCGCGGCCCGCGTCGCAGGCGTTGACGAGGCCTTCAACGTCCTTGCGCTTGATCAGCCGGGTGAGCAGCTTGAGGCGGTCCCCGGTCTTCTCGATGGGCGCCAGGGCGAAGTGGGGCGGAATCACCGGCAGG
>JBBIIR010000177.1:0-5013 GCA_037446455.1 Hydrogenophilales bacterium
TTTTTCGCCTGCGGCGGGGCTCGTGGCCGTCTAAAGTTTTCATCCCCCCTGCCGATATCCCTCACGCCGGGCACCCCGCCCATTCCACCGAGGCTGAGATTGACTGTCACGCGCTTTACCCTGCTGGTCCTCGCGGCCGCCCTGCTGGTCGGTCTGGTCGTGTGGTTTGCCGACCCCGTCTGGGGCGTCATCGCGGTAGCGCTGGCGGCCGCGCTGGCCCTCTATCTGGGAGGACGCCACGGCATTACCGCGGCGCCGCGGCAAGCCACCCAGGAAGCGCCGCCGACCGACGCCTTGCGCGGCGAAACGCGCAGCCTGCTGGATGAACTGTCCCGCCACGGCGCCGACCGCCTGCGGGCCGGCGAGCAGGATTTGCAGCGGGTCAAGGGCCTGCTCGGCGAGGCCATCCAGCAACTGGTCGCCAGCTTCGGCGAGATGAACCATCACATCCAGAGCCAGCGCGACCTGGCCCTCACCATCCTCCACAGCATGGCCGACGGCGGCCGCAAGGAGGGCGAGGTGAGCTTCGCGGAATTCGTCCTGGAAACCTCGAAGACCATGGGCGACTTCGTCGACAACACCCTCAACACCAGCAAGATCGCCATGGGCCTGGTGGAAACCATGGATGTCATCGACGGCGAAGTGCGCGCCATCGTCGACATCCTCGGCGAAATCGAGTCCATCTCCAAGCAGACCAACCTGCTCGCCCTCAACGCCGCCATCGAAGCCGCCCGCGCCGGCGAGGCCGGACGCGGCTTCGCCGTGGTGGCGGACGAGGTGCGCGCGCTTTCGCAGCGCACCAACACCTTCTCGCAGCAGATCCGCAGCCGCGTCGACAGCGTGCACGGCTCGCTGCACGAGGCCAACAAATCGATCTACAGCGTCGCCTCCCTGGATATGAACTTTGTCCTGGAATCGAAGCACCGGGTGCAGTCCACCATGACGCGCATCGGCGAGGTCAACCAGGCCATGGCGCTGGCCGCGCGGGACATCAATACGCATGCCGAACAGGTCGCGGCCGGCGTCAACAGCGCGGTGACCGCCCTGCAGTTCCAGGACATGACCAGCCAGCTGATCGGCCATGCCCAGAGCGGCATGGTCGCCGTGCGCGAAAGCACCGCGCAGGTCGGCGCCTGCCTGCGCCAGGACCCCGACTTCGCGCGCGCCCTCGCCGGCGCCCGCGCCCTGCTCGACGCCAGCGCGCGCGGCGACGCGCGCGCGCATCCAGTCAAGCAGGACAGCATGAGTTCCGGCGACGTTGAATTGTTCTGACCGACAAAAAGGAAACGAGGATGGGAAAAATCGTCCTGACCGTTGATGACTCCGCCTCCATTCGGCAAATGGTGGCCTTCACCCTGAAAAGCGCGGGCTACGAGGTGGTGGAGGCCGTGGACGGTGAAGACGGCCTCAACAAGGCCAAGGGCAAGCAGGCCAACCTGGTGCTCACCGACCAGAACATGCCGAAGATGGACGGCCTCTCCCTGATCAAGGCCCTGCGCGGCCTGCCCCAGTACCGGGCCACGCCCATTCTGATGCTCACCACCGAGTCCTCCGACGCCATGAAGGCGGCGGGCAAGGCGGCGGGAGCGACCGGCTGGCTGGTGAAACCCTTCGACCCGCAGAAGCTGCTGGAAGTGGTGAAGAAGGTCATCGGCTGATCCCAGCCCGGTTGGACCGATCCGCCTAACGGACATGACTTTGTAAGACACCCCGAAGCATGAAAGTCATGCCCGTTTCCCTCACCCCCAGCCCCTCTCCCGCTTGCGGGAGAGGGGAGCCTCAAGAAGTCGCGATGCGACTTTCACGCTAATGCCATTGTCGCGCCCAGCACCCTGTTCGCCGGAGATGCCATGAGCATCGACATGAGCCAGTTCTACCAGGTGTTCTTCGAGGAGACCTCGGAGCATCTGGCGAACATGGAAAACCTGCTGCTCAACCTGGACGTCGACAACCCGTCCCTGGAAGACCTCAACGCCATCTTCCGCGCCGCCCATTCCATCAAGGGCGGCAGCGGCACCTTCGGGTTCACCGACATGACCGAGGTGACCCATGTGCTGGAGGGCCTGCTCGACCGCCTGCGCAAGGAGGAACTGGCGCTGCGGCCGGAAATGGTGGACGCCTTCCTGGCGGCGGGGGACGTGCTGCGCGGCCAACTGGAACACCATCAGGGCGGCCCGCAGGTGGACAGCGGCGACATCCGCGAGATCAGCGCCCGCCTGACGCAACTGGCGCACGGCGATCGCGCGGCGGCCGCGGCGTCGGCGCCCGCCGAAGCGGCGCGCGTGCTGAATCTGGTCTGCCTGTTCCCGCCCGATCTGGCCGCCTCCGAAGCCGAGGTCGACAACCTGCTGGCCGCGCTGGCGGAAATCGCCGCGGTGGATCTTCGCCACCGGCCGGACGCCGCCAATGGCCTGCTCGAGGCGCGCCTGAGCACGGCCAGGAGTGATGCCGAATTGCGCGATGCCCTCGCCTTCTATGTCGGCCCGGAGGAAATCGCCCTGAGCCCGGCCGTGGGCGGCGAAGCCGACGCCTATGGACTGTTCGAGGAAGCCGCCCCCGCCGCGCGGGAGGCCTACGGTCTTTTCAGCGAGGAACCCGCGCCGGCTGTCGACGCCGCGGCGGCCCATGGCTTCTTCGACGACGCGCCGGCCGCGCCCGCCAGCGAGAAGCACGAGGAGGATGCCGGCTTCGGCCTGTTCGAGGACGCGCCGGGCCGCCCCGAAGCCCTGGCCAACCGCGAGGTGGCGCCGGGCGACAGCCCCGCGGCGATCGAGGGTCCGGGCTACGGCCTGTTCGTCGATGCCCCGGGCGCCGAGCGCCTGAGCCGGCCCGCGGCCGCTCCGGCGGCGACAACGCCCGCATCGCCCGGGCGCCGCCTGTCCGACCATCCCAGTGTCGAAGTCGCCAAGACCGGCCGCCGCGACACCGACAAGACCGTGGTCGCCGCCGGCGCCGACACCAGCATCCGCGTCGCCGTGGAGAAAGTGGACCAGCTCATCAACCTGGTGGGCGAACTGGTCATCACCCAGGCCATGCTGGCGGAAACCGCCGGCAGCCTGGATCCGATCCAGGCGGAAAAACTGCTGGCCGGCATCGACCTGCTGTCGCGCAACACCCGCGACCTGCAGGAATCGGTGATGTCCATCCGCATGCTGCCCATGAGCATGGTGTTCTCGCGCTTCCCGCGCGTGGTGCGCGACCTCGCCGGCAAGCTGAACAAGCAGGTGGAGATGAAGACCATCGGCGAGAACACCGAACTCGACAAGGGCCTCATCGAGAAGATCACCGACCCGCTCACCCATCTGGTGCGCAACAGCCTGGACCACGGCATCGAGATCCCGGAGAAACGCGTCGCCGCCGGCAAGAACCCGAAGGGCACCCTGACCCTGAAGGCCTCGCATCAGGGCGGCGCGGTGGTCATCGAGGTGATGGATGACGGCGGCGGCCTGAACCGCGCGCGCATCCTGGAGAAAGCCAAGGAACGCGGCCTGCCGGTGAGCGATTCGATCTCCGACCACGAGGTCTGGCAGCTCATCTTCGCGCCCGGCTTCTCCACCGCCGAGGTGGTTACCGATGTCTCCGGACGCGGCGTCGGCATGGACGTGGTGAAGCGCAACATCGAGGGCCTGGGCGGCAAGGTGGAACTGGAATCCTCGCCGGGCTTCGGCACCCGCACCGTCATCCGCCTGCCGCTGACCCTGGCCATCCTCGACGGCATGTCGGTGGGCGTCGGCGGCGAGACCTTCATCGTGCCCATCACCACCGTGGTGGAATCCCTGCAACCCCGCCTGGACGACCTCCGCACCCTGGCCGGCGATTCCCGCATGGTGCACATCCGCGGCGAGTATCTGCCCTTCATCCCCTTGTCCGAGGTGTTCGGCCTGGCCGGCGTCGAGGACATCACCAAGGGGATCCTGGTGGTGGTGGAAGGCGAGGAAGGCAAGGCGGCCCTCTTCGTCGACGAGCTGCTGGGCCAGCACCAGGTCGTCATCAAGAGCCTGGAAGCCAACTACCGCAAGGTAGCGGGCATGTCCGGCGCCACCATCATGGGTGATGGCCGCGTCGCCATGATCCTCGACGTGGCCGCCGTCATCCGTCTCGGCCTGGCCAACGCCAAGCGGCGCGCGGCCGCATAAGAACCTATTTCAGTAGGAATCATGCCCCGCGTTGAGACCAGGAACGGATGGATGCAAGGCGCGACGCGCCGGCCATGGTCATTCCATGGCCAAGCGCCGCAACGCCGCAGACGCCGTTCCTGGCCTCAACCCGCAGGGCCGCTGGTGTGCGGGCGTTTATGCCCGCACGGGTACATTGCCGCGTTGCGGGTGGCTTGTTTGGAACGACCAAACCGCGCCACCCGCGCCTTGCACTGCATCCCGCACACCAGCGGCGCGGGGCATGATTCCTACTGAAATAGGTTCTAAGGAGCAAGCATGGATAGCGTGGATCGCAGCGGCGTGCCGGCCTCGGGTGAGTACCTGACCTTCACCCTGGGCCAGGAGGAGTACGGCATCGACATCCTCAAGGTGCAGGAAATCCGCGGCTTTGATGCGGTCACGCGGATCGCCAACGCGCCCGCCTTCATCAAGGGAGTCATCAACCTGCGCGGCGTCATCGTCCCCATCGTCGACCTGCGCCTCAAGTTCAAGCTGGGCGAGCCCGGCTACGACCAGTTCACCGTGGTCATCATCCTCAACATCGGCAAGCGGGTCATGGGCATCGTCGTCGACGGCGTCTCCGACGTCATCCAGCTCGATACGGCGAACCTGCACCCGGCGCCCGAGTTCGGTTCCATCCTGGATACCCGCTACATCCTGGGTCTGGGCACGGTGGAGGAGCGCATGATCATCATGGTGGATATCGAACAACTCATGACCAGCCAGGAAATGGCTCTGGTGGAAACCGCCGCCGCCTAACGGACATGACTTTGAGAAGACGCCCCGAAGCATGAAAGTCATGCCCGTTTCCCTCACCCCCAGCCCCTCTCCCGCCTGCGGGAGAGGGGAGCTTCGA
>JBBIIR010000178.1:0-5001 GCA_037446455.1 Hydrogenophilales bacterium
GATGCGGCGGTTGACGTCGCCGGTGGTGAAGTCCTGGGGCGCGGCCTTTTCCGGTTCCACGGAGAGCACGCTGCCCAGCACGGCGTTGGGCCGGTAGGTGGTGATGCCCTTGAGACCGGCCTTCCAGGCGGCGCTGTAGAGCTCCTGGAAGTCGCCGAAGGGGTAGGTCTCCGGCACGTTGACGGTCTTGGAGATGGCGGAATCGACGAAGGGAGCTACCGCCGCCACCATGTTCATGTGCGCCAGGGCGGAGATTTCCAGCGCTGTGACGAAGGCGGGGGGCAGTTGGGTCATCTCGCCGCCCTGCTCGCGGTAGAGCCGGTAGGCGTGGTCCTCCACCTGGTAGTCCTTGTGGCCGCCGTCGGCCATGCGCTTCTTGCGCGTGTAGTACCAGGAGAAGGGCGGCTCGATGCCGTTGCTGGCGTTGTCGGCGAAGGCGAGCGAAATGGTGCCGGTGGGGGCGATGGAGAGCAGGTGGGAGTTGCGGATGCCGTGCTCGCGGATCGCGGCTTTCAGTTCCGCCGGCAGGCGCGAGGCGAAGTTGCTGCCGGAGAGGTACAGGTCGGCGTTGAACAGGGGGAAGGCGTCCCGCTCCTTGGCCAGTTCCACGGAGGCCTTGTAGGCCTCGTCGCGCATGAACTCGGCGGCCTTGCCGGCGAAGGCGCGGGCTGCCTCGCTGTCGTAGCGCAGGCCGAGCATGATCAGGGCGTCGCCGAGGCCGGTGAAGCCGAGGCCGATGCGGCGCTTGGACTGGGCTTCGAGATGCTGCTTTTCCAGGGGCCAGGCGGTGAGGTCGAGGACGTTGTCGAGGGCGCGCACGGCCACCGCCACCACCTTGCCGAAGCCGGGGAAATCGAACTCGGCCTCGGCCTCGAAGGGCGAGCGCACGAAGCGGGTCAGGTTGACCGAGCCCAGGCAGCAGCAGCCATAGGGCGGCAGCGGCTGCTCGCCGCAGGGGTTGGTGGCCTCGATGGTCTCGCAGTACCCGAGGTTGTTGTCGCGGTTGATGCGGTCGAGGAACAGCACGCCGGGCTCGGCGTGGTCATAGGTGGAGTGCATGATCTGGCCCCACAGCGCGCGCGCCTTCAGCTTGCGGTAGACCCAGATGCCGTCGCCGCGCTGGTAGGCGCCGTCCGCCATCTGCTCGGCCCCCGGGGCGGCCTTGTGCGTGAGCTCCACGTCCTCGTCGGCTTCCACGGCTTTCATGAAGGCATCGGTGACGCCCACGGAGATGTTGAAGTTCTTCAGGTCGCCGCTGTCCTTGGCGTGGATGAAGGCCTCCACGTCCGGGTGGTCGCAGCGCAGCACGCCCATCTGGGCGCCGCGGCGGGAGCCGGCGGATTCCACGGTCTCGCAGGAGCGATCGAACACCCGCATGTAGGAGACGGGGCCGCTGGCGCGGGACTGGGTGCCCTTCACCAGGGAGCCCTTGGGCCGGATGGTGGAGAAGTCGTAGCCGACGCCGCCGCCCCGGCGCATGGTCTCGGCGGCCTCTTCCAGGGCCACGTAGATGCCGGGCTTGCCTTCGCTCTCGCCGGAGATGGCGTCGCCCACGGGCTGCACGAAGCAGTTGATGAGGGTGGCCTGCAATTCGGTGCCGGCGGCGGAGTTGATGCGCCCGGCGGGGATGAAGCCTTCTTCCATGGCCTGGAAGAACTGGCGCTCCCAATGGGCGCGCTCGTTTTTCCGTTCCGCCATGGCCAGGGCGCGCGCCACGCGCAGGCGCACGTCGGTGACGTTCTGCTCGTCGCCCTTGGCGTATTTCTCGATCAGCACTTCGGTGGAAATGGCTTGTTCGGCGAGCTCCTGGAACAGGGCTTCCTGCATGATGCGTCTCCTTGATGTGGGCCTGGGGATTCGGCCCTTGTCCACTAGATGTATGGTCAGACTTGTTTATTAGACACTACATCCAGCGTTTACAAGAAATATTTTTCTTGTGCGGCGCGGCAGGGGCGGGAGCGCCGCGCGGGGCGCGTCGATCAGCCCACGGTGGCGATGACCGGCGTGTGGTCCGAGGGGCGTTCCAGCTTGCGGGGCGCCTTGTCGATGACGCAGCCGGAACAGCCCGCCGCCAGTTCCGGCGACAGCAGGATGTGGTCGATGCGCAGGCCCAGGTTGCGGCGGAAGGCGCCCTGCCGGTAGTCCCACCAGGAGTAGCTCTGCGCCTCCTGCGGGAACAGGCGGAAGGCGTCTCGCAGGCCCAGTTCCTCCAGGGCGCGGAAGCGTTGCCGCTCCGGCTCCGACACCAGCACGTTACCCGCCCACGCCGCCGGATCGTGCACGTCGGCATCGGCCGGGGCGATGTTGTAGTCGCCCAGCAGGGCCAGGCGCGGGTGGCGAGACAGCTCATCCTTCAGCCAGGCGACGAGGGCGTCCAGCCAGCGCAGCTTGTAAGCGTATTTCTCGGAATCCACCGCCTGGCCGTTGGGGATGTAGACGCAGATGACGCGGGTGTTGTCCACCGTCGCCGCCAGCACCCGCTTCTGTTCGTCCGCGAAGCCGGGAATGCCGGCCTGGAGGTCGGCCAGGGGCAAGCGGCTCAAAATCGCCACGCCGTTGTAGGTTTTCTGCCCGGCAAACGCGACCTGCCAGCCCGCCGCCTCGATGTCGGCGCGGGGGAAGTTCGCATCCTCCAGCTTGGTCTCCTGCAGGCACACCACGTCCGGCTCGGCGGCGGCCAGCCAGTTCAGCAGATGCGGCAGGCGGACCTTGAGGGAGTTGACGTTCCAGGTGGCGAGTTTCATGTCGGTCTGTGGTGTGGATGCGGGTGGGCGGCGGCCGCCCTCCGCGTGGCAGCCAGTATGCCATCCGGGCACTCGACCCGCTCGCCGGTGCGCCGGGCGCGGCGACTGCATCCCGGCGGCGGCGGGCGAAATCCACCGGCTCTCGGCCATGCGCCGGGAATGACGGCTGGCTTGCCTGCGGATTGCGATATATTCGTGCGTATTCCTCGACAGGAGTCCTCATGAAGCCGATCTCCCGACGCATCGCGCTCGCCGTCCTGACGCTGGTCCTGGCGACCCCCGCCTGGGCGGGCAAGCTCACCATCGCCGCGGCGGCCGACCTCAAGTTCGCCCTGGCCGAGGTGGTGGACTTGTTTCGCGCCAATCGGCCGGGCGACCGCATCGAGGTGATCTACGGTTCCTCCGGCAAGTTCTTCACCCAGATCCGCAACGGCGCGCCTTTCGACATGTATTTCTCCGCCGACATCGCTTTCCCGCGCGAACTCGAAAAACACGGCCTGGCGGCGGGGGCGACCCGGCCCTACGCCACCGGCCGCATCGTCTTGTGGAGCCTCAAGCCGGAACTGGCGAAGACGCCGCTGAAGGATCTGCCCAAGGCGGCCATCCGCAAGTTCGCCATCGCCAACCCGCAACACGCGCCTTATGGCCTGCGCGGCAAGGAAGCCCTGCAACACCAGGGTGTTTGGGCGGCCATGCAGCCCAAGCTGGTGTTGGGCGAAAACATCGCGCATACCGCCCAGTTCGTCGATACCGGCGCGGCGGAGGCCGGCATCGTCGCGCTGGCCCTGGTGTTGTCGCCGACCATGGCCGGCAAGGGCGCCTGGACGCTGATTCCCGATGCCTGGCACGCGCCGCTCGAGCAGGGTTATATCATCACCCGGCGCGCGGCCGGCAATCGCCTGGCAACCGATTTCGCCCAATACATGGCGAGCGAACCGGCGCGCGCGGTCATGCGCCGCTACGGCTTTACGCTGCCCGGCGAGGAAGGGAAATAATCCTAAAAACCGCAGTTGACCGTACTGTAGGTGCGAATTTATTCGCACAATCAACCGCTTGCGTGCGAATAAATTCGCACCTACATAAGTAACGCAACCGTTTGAAATTTCACAACATTCAATGCCAACTGAGGTTTTTAGGATAATCCTTGATTCCTCGGCGTGTAGCGGGCTCACCCAAATGGTGAACCGCGTCGAAGGCGCAAACGTCGGCAACCATGCGGATTTTCGAAGATCAATGAGCGGTCAACCGAGGAATCAAGGATAATATGTCCGACGCCGACTGGATGGCACTGCTCACCACCCTCAAGCTGTCGGCCGTCACCACCCTGGTGTTGTTGCTGCTCGGCACGCCGGTCGCCTGGTGGCTGGCGCGGACGAAAAGCAGGTTCTCCGTCGCGGTGGAGGCGGTGGTGGCCCTGCCCCTGGTGTTGCCGCCCACCGTGCTGGGCTTCTACATGCTGGTGGCGCTCGGCCCCAACGGCCCCATCGGCGGCACGTTGATCGCCCTGGGCTGGCATCACCTCGCCTTCAGTTTCAGCGGACTGGTCATCGCCTCCACCCTGTATTCGCTGCCCTTCATGGTGCAGCCGCTGAAGGATGCCTTCGCCGCCGTCGGCGAGCGCATGACCGAGGTGGCGGCGACGCTGCGCGCGAACGCCTGGGACCGTTTCTTCAGCGTCGTCGTGCCGCTTTCGCGGCGCGGCTTCCTCACCGCCATCACGCTGACTTTCGCGCATACCGTCGGCGAGTTCGGCGTGGTGCTGATGGTGGGCGGCAACATCCCCGGCGAGACACGCGTGCTGTCCATCGCCATCTACGATCACGCCGAGGCCATGGATTACGCCAGCGCCCACGTGCTGGCCGGCGGCCTGCTGGCCGCCTCGTTCCTGCTGCTGTTCATGGTGTACTTCCTGAATCGGCGCTACAAGGTGGTGCACCTGTGAACGGCGAGGCCATCCGGGCGCGTTTCCGGCTCGCCTACGCCGACTTCAGCCTCGACGTCGACCTCGACCTGCCCGGCCGCGGGGTGACCGCCCTGTTCGGTCCCTCCGGTTCCGGCAAGACCACGCTGCTGCGCCTGATTGCCGGCCTGGCGCGCACAGCCGACGGCTACCTGGCCATGAAAGGCGAGGTCTGGCAGGACGGCGCCGACTTCCTGCCCACGCACCGGCGCTCGCTCGGCTACGTGTTCCAGGAAGCCAGCCTGTTCCCGCATCTGTCCGCGCGCGGCAACCTCGACTACGGCATGAAGCGCGCCG
>JBBIIR010000179.1:0-4992 GCA_037446455.1 Hydrogenophilales bacterium
CGCCCGCCGAACGGCCCCGGAATGCAGTCCGGGGCGCGCCCTGCAAGGGAGGGAAACGGGCATGACTTTCATGCTTCGGGGCGTCTTCTCAAAGTCATGTCCGTTAGGCGGTTTTCTTGTCGCGGATGCGCGCCTCGCGGGAGTCATCCTCCACGCGCGCGGCGGGCAGCACCCGCGCCGTGCCATCCCGCAAGCGCTCGCGCAACTCGCCGACGTTGAGCGACAGGGCGCGCTGCCCGTGTGGGTTGGTGAGCAGGTAGAGATGGCTGCCGGCGCTGACCCAGGCCAGTTTCAGCTCGACCTGGCTGCCATCCGCCTCGGTGAATTCGATGCAGGCGCCGATCTCCAGGCCTTCCGGGTCGGCCTCCAGCTCATCCGGCGCGGGATGCGCGGCGTTGGCGGCGCCGTCGGCGGCGCGCGTGGCCTCCATGCCGGCGATGATTCCGGAGAGATTGACCAGCTTGAGGTGATACTTGGCCAGGCTGGCGAAGAAGGGGGCGCGCTGCTCCGCCGGCGTGCCCAGGCGCTCCAGGCCATCTTCCAGCCTGCGCACCAGGGCGGGCAGGGCGGCCACCAGGCGCTCGCGCTCCTCCCGCGCCGTGCGCAGGGACAGGCTCCAGACCAGTTCCCGCATGGTTTGCAAGGCTTCCCGCCAGTCCTTGCCCTGCTCGCCCGAGGCCACGTGGATGCGGGCCAGCAGGAGTTGCCACGGCCCTTCCAGGAAAGCCAGGATGACCCGCGGCAGGCGGCCGCCGGAGGTGGCGCGGGCGACCGCGTCGCAGGCGGCGGCCATGGCGCGCGCATCGTCCAGGGCCACCGCCTCGTCGGCCAAGGGGCGCGCGATGCGGGGTGATGACGCCCGGCCAGCGGGCGGCGTGCCCGTTGACGCGCCAGCCTTCGCATCCGCCGCGCCGGCCTCTGGTTCGGCAAGGAGGGCAAGCAGGTCGCGGAAGATGGGTTCGATGCCTTCCGGCCAATGCCGGCACAGGGCGCGCACCACGCGCTGTTTGGTCTCGATGCGGGAGAACTGGAGGTTGAGCGCGTCGGCCAGCGCCTGGGCGATGGTTTTCGGCCCCATGGGCAGATCGGCCGGCTGCAGGCCGCTGTCCTCCAGCAAGGCGCGGCAGGGTTCCGCCAGGCCGTGCAGGACGCTGGCGCAGCGGCCGCGGACGGCCTCCAGCAGAATGGTGGTGTCGAGGATCTCTTCCAGCTGCTCGTTGGCCACCACGCGCAGCTGCCCGATGTCGACGTCCAGGGCGTAGCCGGCCAGCAGCGAGGATTTCGGCCGGCAGGCGCGGGCATGGCGCTGCTCGAAAAACCTGCGGAAGTCGTCCGCCAGGTCGCGTTTGCGGGAACGCGCGAACTGGGCGGCATCCAGCAGCGCCGCCTGCTCCAGGGAGGCCGCCGCCTGTTCGCCCTGGGTCTGCAATTGTTCGGCGACGCGCAGCAACGCCACGCCCAGGGCGAGGCCCAGGCGCATGCCGGCGATCTCGCCGAGTTCCCGCAGGATCGCGGGCGGATCGGCGCGCTCCCGCGCGGCAGCGTGCCAAGCCGGGGTGCCGAAAGGTGGAGCCGATACAGCCATCATCGTCCTTGCCATGCGTGCGACGGCAGGGCCCGACGGTCGCGCGACCGCGGGCGGTACCGCCGCGGACCCTGGGGGGCAAGGCATCGGGAGAGGACGCTGGGGAAGCGGGGGCGCGATGCGGCCGCCTGCCTGACAATCCCGCTGTCATGGGGCCGGAGCCCGTTAGACCGGTGATTTTGCGTCCCCACCTTTCGATGGGTTTGCCCTTTTCAGGTCACGTTACGAAAAAACCCTTCACGCCTTTATCGGATGTGCCGGGGAAAACTTTAACGAAAGTCGCGTCAGCGACTCTTGAAGCTCCCCTCTCCCGCAGGCGGGGCGAGAGGGGAATTCGGAATGCACAGCATTCCGCCCTCGCAGCCGGCTGGCGATGCATCGCCAGCCGTGGGGCGCGGAGCGGGGGCTGGGGGTGAGGGAAACGGGCATGACTTTCATGCTTCGGGGCGTCTTCTCAAAGTCATGTCCGTTAGTGCAATCATCGGCCGATCGTTCCGGGCTACTCCGTGTTCGGGTATCGACGCCCGCTCTGGCCGGGGACAGGTGTGTGGCGTCGCTTACGTGCCGCAGAAGGTGCGGAACTCCGCCATGAACTCGCCCGGCGCCGGTTCGGCGAAGCGGGCCAGGGCCGGGTCCTCGTCGAAGGGACGGCGCAGGGCGTTGAGCAGTTGCTCGAAGGGCGCCAGGTCGCCAGTGTCGGAGGCGGCGGCCAGGGCCTCCTCGACGCGGTGGTTGCGGGGGATGAGCCAGGGGTTGACGCGGCGCATGGCGTCGGCGCGGGCGGTGGCGGCATGCGCGCCGGCATCCTCGGCGGCGCAGCGTTGGCGCCAGCGTTGCAGCCAGCGCTCCAGCCCCGGCTGGCCTGGAAACAGCGCGCGCAGCGGGGCATCATTGCCTGCCGCCGCGTCCGCCAGGCGGCGCCAGGCCAGGGTGTAGTCCACCCGCTGGGCGTGCAGCAGGTCCAGCCAGCTTTCGCCCAGGGCGGTATCGGCGGCGTCGCCATCGGCTATGCGGCCGGCCAGGCCCAGCTTGGCGCGCAGGCCGGCCAGCCAGTGACGCCGATGACGCTCGGGGAAGGCATCGATGACCTCCGTGGCCAGTTCGATGGCCTGGCCTTCGTCGTCGGCGATCAGCGGCAGCAGGGTCTCCGCCAGGCGGGCCAGGTTCCAGCGGGCGATGTGCGGCTGCGCCGCGTAGGCGTAGCGTCCGCCTTCGTCGATGGAACTGAACACCGCGCGCGGGTCGTAGGCTTCCATGAAGGCGCAAGGCCCGAAGTCGATGGTCTCGCCGGGAATGCCCATGTTGTCGGTGTTCATCACACCGTGGATGAAGCCGATGTGCAGCCATTGGGCGATCAGCGCCGCCTGACGCTCGGCCACGGCGGCCAGGAAGGCCAGGTAGGGGTTTGCCGCTTCCCGCACTTCCGGGTAGTGGCGGGCGATGGCGTAGTCGGCCAGCTGCCGCGCCATTTCGGGCGAGCCGTGGACCATGCAGAACTGGAAGGTGCCCACACGCAAATGGCTGGCGGCGACGCGGGTGAGCACGGCGCCGGGCAGGGCGCGTTCCCGGTATACCGGCTCGCCGGTGGCCACCACCGCCAGCGCCCGGGTGGTGGGGATGCCGAGCGCGTGCATGGCCTCGCCGATCAGCACCTCGCGCAGCATCGGTCCGACCGCCGCCTTGCCGTCGCCCCGGCGGGAGAAGGGCGTGCGCCCCGAACCCTTGAAGGCGATGTCCCGGCGCCGGCCGGCACGGTCGATGACCTCGCCGATCAGCAATGCCCGACCGTCGCCCAGTTGCGGGTTGAACTGGCCGAACTGATGCCCGGCATAGGCCTGGGCGATGGGCTCCGCGCCTTCCGGCAACACATTCCCGGAGAAGAGCTTGGCCAACGCCGTGTCGTCCTGGCCCTCCAGGCCCAATCGCAGTTCCTCCGCCAGGCCCCGGTTGCAGAACAGCAGCACCGGCGCCGGCACGGCCGCGGGCTGGCAAGGCTCGTAAAAGCCGGGCAGGTCGCGGGCGTAGCTGTTGTCGAAGGGGATGGCGGGGAGTGGCATGGGTGACGTCCACGTGATGGTGCGGATGAAGGCAACTTAGGGCCGACAGGGCGGAAATTCCACCCCACCACGAACAGGGGTGGCTCTTTCCAAAGAAAAACAGGCTGCCTATGCAGCCTGTTTCCCTTTTCTCAGCCAGGTAGAGGCTCAGACTTTCCGATAAACCTCGGCCCCCTGCTTGACGAACTCCACCGACTTCACCTCCATCCCTTTCTCCAGGGCCTCGCTTTCGCTGATGCCCTGTTTCGCGGCGAAGTCGCGCACGTCCTGGGTGATCTTCATGGAGCAGAAGTGCGGCCCGCACATGGAGCAGAAGTGGGCCACCTTGGCGGATTCCTTGGGCAGCGTCTCGTCGTGGAATTCGCGCGCCTTGTCGGGGTCCAGGCCGAGGTTGAACTGGTCCTCCCAGCGGAATTCGAAGCGTGCCTTGGACAGCGCGTTGTCGCGGATCTGCGCGCCGGGGTGGCCCTTGGCGAGATCCGCCGCGTGCGCCGCCAGCTTGTAGGTGATGATGCCTTCCTTCACGTCGTCCTTGTCCGGCAGCCCGAGGTGTTCCTTCGGCGTCACGTAGCAGAGCATGGCGGTGCCGTACCAGCCGATCATGGCGGCGCCGATGCCGCTGGTGATGTGGTCGTAGCCGGGGGCGATGTCGGTGGTGAGCGGGCCCAGGGTGTAGAAGGGGGCCTCGTCGCACCATTCCAGTTCCTTCTCCATGTTCTCCTTGATGAGCTGCATGGGCACGTGGCCGGGGCCTTCGATCATCACCTGCACGTCGTGCTTCCAGGCCACCTGGGTGAGTTCGCCGAGGGTCTTGAGTTCGCCCAGCTGGGCTTCGTCGTTGGCGTCGTAGATGGAACCGGGGCGCAGGCCGTCGCCCAGGGAGAAGGCGACGTCGTAGGCCTTCATGATGTCGCAGATGTCCTCGAAGTGGGTGTGGAGGAAGGACTCCTTGTGATGCGCCAGACACCACTTGGCCATGATGGAGCCGCCCCGGCTGACGATGCCGGTCATGCGCTCGGCGGTCATCGGGATGTAGCGCAACAGCACGCCGGCGTGGATGGTGAAGTAGTCGACGCCCTGCTCGGCCTGCTCGATCAGGGTGTCGCGGAACATCTCCCAGGTGAGTTCCTCGGCGCGGCCGTCCACCTTCTCCAGAGCCTGGTAGATGGGCACGGTGCCGATGGGGACCGGGCTGTTGCGGATGATCCACTCGCGCGTTTCGTGGATGTTCTTGCCGGTGGACAGGTCCATCACCGTGTCGCCGCCCCAGCGGATGGCCCAGGTCATCTTGTCCACTTCCTCGTTGATGGAGGAGCCGAGGGCGGAATTGCCGATGTTGGCGTTGATTTT
>JBBIIR010000180.1:0-4983 GCA_037446455.1 Hydrogenophilales bacterium
ATGACGTCGAAGTCGCCGATGCGGCGGATTTCCCCGGCGATGCGCGCGAGATCGACGCGGCCGTCGAGGCCGCGACCCCATTGGATGTTCCAGCTCAGCAGTTTCATCCTTGATTCCTCGGTTGAACACGTCCGAAGGCGCGGCTGCGCGGGTGTCTGGCGCGAAGCGACGACGCCGCGGGGTCGTTCCCCGCAAGGAGGCGCGACAAAGCCAGGCGCCCGCACAGACGCGAAAGCGGGCGTGTAGCGGGCTCACCCAAATGGTGAACCGCGTCGAAGGCACAAACGTTAGCAACCATGCGGATTTTCGAAGATCAATGAGCGGTCAACCGAGGAATCAAGGTTCATGTCTCGCCTCCGTGGCGTGCTTCCAGCATAGCCGCCTTCGACAATGAATCCTCCACGCCGGCGAGGCAAGAAAAAAGCCACCGGCGCCGTCGGGCGCGGGTGGCTTCGTGTCGGCCGCGCCAGGCGCGGCCGGCGACAGGACGCGTTACTTGTTGACCGGCGATTCCGGGTCGAACAGGTAGGCCATCACGTCCATGATCTGCTGCTGCGTGAGGATCGCCTTGGCGCCGGAACGCGGCATGCTGGAGCAGGCGAAGTACGTGTGCGGGTTGTAGATCACGTCGTAGGTGTACTTCAGCATGTCCGGGTTGATGCCGCGAATCTTGCCGTAGCCGGTCAGCTCGGGGCCCAGGGTGCCGCCGGTGCGGTCGGTGGCGAGCTGGTGGCAGTTGTAGCAGTTGGCGCCTGGGGCTTGCCTGGAGTGGTCGTCCGTATTGTGCGCGGTACGGAAGCCGAAGCCCGACCAGGCCAGTTCGCGGCCCTTCTTCCAGTCGCCCAGCTTGATGCCGCCCTCGGGGTACTTGATGCTGGCGGCGGCCATTTCGTTGATGCGGGCGGTGGTCTTGTCGTCCAGCTTGACGTCCTTGCCGCTGCACAGACGCTGGATTTCGTCCTGGGTGAGGCGGTCGCGGCCGGTGGTGCCTTCCTGGGTGGGCTGCTTGTGGTCGAAACCGTCGGTTTCCATGACCAGGTGCTCGGCCAGCATGGCGGCGGAGAAGGGGGCCAGGCGCACGCCCTTGGAATCGAACACCATGACCTCGTTGGAGGGCGCCGGAGCGGCCACCGGAGCCCGCTTGCGCAGGGGGGCGGGCCGCTTGCCGGCGGCGGCGGGCGCGGTGGGGGCGGCGGCCTGGGCGACGAGCATGGGCTTGTCGGCGACGGGACCGGCGACGGCGGCGCCCGCCAGCATCAGCGCGGAGGCTACGGCGAGCGCGATGGGGGTTTGTTTCAACATGGTTCGGTTCTCCTCGTGGATGCGCTCAGCGCTTCATGTCGGGCAGGATGGCCGGCTGGCCGCGGGCGGCGTCGGTCCAGAACGAGATCAGGGCGACGGAGGCGTCGGAACCGTTCTTGATGTTGGGATAACGCATCTGCCACAGGCACTCCAGCACGCGGTGCTGGCTGCTGCGCGTGGCCTCGTGGCCGACGCGGTAGGCGGGCCAGGAGATGGCCTTGGTCCACTCCTGCGGCGCGCCGACGTTGGGCAGCACCGAGGCGCGGATGCGGGCGCCGGTCTGCGTGTGGCAGGTGGCGCAGTTGAAGTCCATGCTGCCGGCGCGGCGGTAGAACATGACCTCGCCGGCGTCGCGCATGGCCTTCTCCAGCGGGTGCGACAACGGCGGATTCCAGGGCATGCCGCTGGATTGCATGGCGATGAAGTTGGTCAGGTGCATGATGTCGGCGTTGGCGCCGTGCCGCTGACGGATGGGCGCATCGCTGTCGGCGAAGCCCTGCTGGGTCTTCATGCAGTGCACCAGGCGGCTCTCGAAGTCCATGACCTTGCCGGTGTCGGCGAAGTAACGGGGCAGTTCCACGTAGGCGCCCTTGAGCACACCGGGACCCTTGCCGAAGTCGCATTTTTCCAGGGAGGCGTTCTTCGGACCGCGCGCCTGCTTGAACAGCTTCTCGCCCTCCTCCGCCGAAATGTAGGCCGGGTTCTCCGGCATCATCATGATGTTCTGCGGGCTTTGCGTGAGGTAGGAGGATTTATGCTTGTCGATGAGTTCCTGCAAGACATCCTCCGGCATGCGCTCGGGCGCGGCGTAGGCGACACCGGCCACGGCCAGCGCGACGGGCAGCGCGCGCAAGGTTTTTTTCAGCATGTTTCGTCTCCTTTTAGGGAAGAGTGGAAGTACGGCGACTCCGATCGCGCCTGGATCCGGCTCCCGGCGCTCGCGCCCGGAACCGAAGTGCGGCGAGAGTAAACGAAAATCCCGAGTGGGCGCATAGGAAATTCTGCCTAACGGTGCGAACCATGACCGCGCGGCGGACAGGGCTTCCGGCGTGGGCGCGGCGCCGCTTTTGGCGGACAATCCCGGCCAGCACACGCCCCGCGGCCCGAAGATGCCCCCCGAAGACGACGACCTCCGCCACATGCGCGCCGCCCTGGCGCAGGCCGTCTGCGCCCGCGAGCTGGGCGAGGTGCCGGTGGGCGCCGTCGTGGTGAGCGACGGCGAGATCGTCGGCGCCGGCTTCAATCAGCCCATTTCCGCGCAAGACCCCACGGCGCACGCGGAGATCATGGCCCTGCGCGACGCCGGCCGGCGCCTCGGCAACTACCGCCTGCCGGGCGCCACCCTCTACGTCACCCTGGAGCCCTGCGCCATGTGCTGCGGCGCCATGCTGCACGCGCGCCTGGCACGGGTGGTATTCGGCGCGCGCGATCCCAAGACCGGCGCGGCGGGCAGCGTCATCGACCTGTTCGCCGAGGCGCGCCTCAACCACCACGCCAGCGTCCGCGGCGGCGTCCTGGCGGAGGAGTGCGGCGCACTGCTGTCGGACTTCTTCGCGGCTCGGCGCGGCAAGGCGAAAGGCGGGGAAGCCGCATGAAGCTGCGCATCCGGCTGCCCGGCCAGACCCTCGAACTGCTCGACGACGCGGGCCGTCCGCTGCGCGCCTGGCCGGTCTCCACCGCCGCGCGGGGCGCCGGCGAGGAGCGCGGCAGCTTCTGCACGCCGCGCGGCCGCCACATCGTGCGCGCCCGCATCGGCGCCGGCCTGCCCCCGGGCAGCGTGCTGGTCGGACGCAGGCCGACCGGCGAGCTCTACACCCCGGAACTCGGGCGGGCCGATCCGGAGCGGGACTGGATCCTCAGCCGCATCCTCTGGCTGTCCGGCCTGGAGCCCGGCTACAACCGCCTCGGCAGTTGCGATTCCATGCGCCGCTACATCTACATCCACGGCACCCCGGACGAGGGTTTCGCGCAGGCCCCGCGTTCGCACGGCTGCATCCGCATGCGCAACCGCGACGTGGTGGAGCTGTTCGATCAGGTGCCGGCCGGCACGCCGGTGGACATCCTGGCTTGAGCGGCTGTGAAAGAAGTCAGCCCCCAAGGAACCCGTCATCCCCGCGAAAGCGGGGATCCAGAGACTGGGCAACCCCTTGAAATTCCTGGATCCCCGCTTTCGCGGGGATGACGCCCGGTTTTGTAGCCGTTCTGGAACTATGTACGGGCCCTGAACGAGCGCAAAGGGCGCCCGCAGCAGTCGCCGCGCGACTTTCACGTTCAAGCAAGCGCTGATTGATTCGCATGCGGTTCCATCGCGTTGTCCAATGCTCGCTAAAGACTTCCCCGCCGCATCCGTTATTGGGCCAGACCATAACGAGATCGGCATGCCATGTCCCTACCCCTGGAACGCGACCAGATCCAGCACGTCACCGAGGAGCTGGAACTCATCATCGCGGCGCATCTGGCCTGGTTCAAGCAGTTCAACCGCACCCTGGTGTGCGGCGGCACGGTGAACCGCACCGACCTGGCGGAGGATGCCCATCTGCGCTCGCCCTTCGGCCAGTGGTACCACAGCCGGGAACCGCACCCCCTGGCCGACACCCCGGATTTCCATGACCTGGGCGTCACCCAGCAGGCCATGCACGCGGCCGCCCGCCTGGCGCTGCTGGAAGCGATGGACCAGCGCCGCCCCGATGCCGGGCTGTATGACGAGTGCATCGACCTGGCCCTGCGCCTGAACACCACCCTGCGCCGCATCCAGCTGGAAACCATCGGTGAGTTGCTCACCACCGACAGCCTGACCGGCTGCGCCACGCGCCGCGGCATGCTGCTGCGCCTGCGCGAGGAACAGGAGCGCGCGGCGCGCATCCAGCGTCCCTGCTGCCTGTGCCTCATGGATTTCGACCGCTTCAAGCGCATCAACGACGAGCTGGGCCATCCGGCCGGCGACGCCGTGCTGCGCCAGGGCATCCGCTTCGTCACCGGCAGCCTGCGCAAATACGATTCGATCTACCGCTACGGCGGCGAGGAATTCCTCATCTGCCTGCCCGGCAACCCCATGCGGGACGCGGCCCTGGTGGTGGAGCGCATCCGCGAGGGCCTGGAACGCCTGCCCATCCGCCTGGACAACGGCGAAACCTGCCACGTCACCGCCTCCTTCGGCCTCGCCGAGATGGACCAGCGCCGGCCGGTCGAGGAGGCCATCGCCTGCGCCGACATGGCCCTGATCCGCGCCAAGGAAAGCGGCCGTAACCGCATCGAGCTCTGGCGGGGCGAATAAGCCCCTATTTGAGAACGTGCGCCAGCAGGGCGCGCAGCTTGGCCGGATGCAGCGGCTTGTGCAGCAGGGTCAGGCCCGATGCGGCGACGGCGCGCATGGCTTCCTCGCCGGTATCGCCGCTGACCAGTATGGCCGGCAAATCGCCGCCATAGCGCGCGCGCAGGCTTGCCACCACCCCGATGCCGTCGCAGCCGCCGGGCAGGCGGTAATCGGACAGCGCCAGGGCGGGCGCGCGTCCGGCCGCGTCCAGCGCGCGCAGGGCTTCCTCGATGCCGGCAGCGGTGATCAACGGCACCCCCCACTGCGCGAAGAGGGCGCGCATGGCCTGGACAATCACCGCGTCGTCCTCCACCAGCAGCACCAGCCCGTCCCGCCCCCGCAGGGCGGCCGGTTCGGCGGCGAGCTCG
>JBBIIR010000181.1:0-4967 GCA_037446455.1 Hydrogenophilales bacterium
AGTGCCCAGGCACCTCATGCGAAGGGTCCCTCCCTTTTCCAAAGGGAGGACAGGAGGGATTTGACGACACTAGGCAAACCAACCCGACCCAGGTGTAGCCCACAACACCATGCGCATTCTTTTCCTCACTCACGCCTTCAACAGCCTGAGCCAGCGGCTGTATGTCGAGCTCACGGCTCTGGGCCACGAAATCTCCATCGAGTTCGACATCAACGACAGCGTCACCGTCGAGGCTGTCGAACTGTTCCGGCCCCACCTGATCCTGGCGCCCTATCTGCGCCGGGCCATTCCGGAAGCCATCTGGCGTGAGCATGTCTGCTTGATCGTGCATCCCGGACCGGTGGGCGACCGGGGTCCGTCGGCGCTGGACTGGGCGATCCTCAAGGGCGAGAAGGAATGGGGCGTCACCGTGCTGCAAGCGGAGGCCGAGATGGACGCGGGGCCGGTATGGGCCAGCGCGACCTTCCCCATGCGGGAAGCGAAGAAATCCAGCCTCTACCGCAACGAAGTCACCGAAGCGACGGTGAAGGCGGTGAAGGCGGCCATCGAACGATTGCCGGACTATCGTGCCGGAACCTGGCAGCCCCGGGCCGTGCCCCTCAAGCCCATGCACGCGTTGCTGCGGCAGCAGGACCGCGCCATCGACTGGGAACAGGACGCCACCGCCACGGTGCTCGCCAAGCTGAATGGCGCCGATGGTTTTCCCGGCCTGCAAGACAGCCTGTTCGGCCAGGCCTGCCAGCTCTACAACGGACGGGTGTTCCCGGCCCAAGGCCGGCCCGGAGAACTGCTGGGCCGGGCCGGAGAGGGCGTGGTGCGGGCGACCGCCGACGGGGCGGTGTGGATCGGCCATTGCAAGCAAGAGGGCGGGATCAAGCTGCCGGTGGCTAGTGTGTTCAGGGACGTGGATCAGTTGTTGGAAATGGAAGCGTTGCCAAATCCCCCCTGTCCCCCCTTTACGAAAGGGGAGGACGTCCAATTGGCCGGCGCGGTCACTCCCCCCTTTTATAAAGGGGGGCTGGGGGGGATTTCGCCGGACCCCGACATCCGCTACCTGGAATCCGGCGCCGTCGGCTTCCTCCACTTCGACTTCTACAACGGCGCCATGGGCACCGCCGCCTGCGAGCGCCTGCTGGCCGCCTATGAAGCGGCGCGGCGGCGGCCCACCCGGGTCATCGTGCTCCTGGGCGGCGCCGACTTCTTCAGCAACGGCCTGGACCTGAACCGCATCGAGGCGGCGGACAGCCCGCCCGACGAATCCTGGCGCAACATCAACGCCATGGACGACCTGTGCCGGGCCGTCATCGCCACCGATTCCCACCTCACCGTCAGCGCCCTGCGCGGCAACGCCGGCGCCGGCGGCGCCTTCCTGGCCCTGGCGGCGGACGCGGTGTGGGCGCGGCGGGGCGTCATCCTCAACCCCCACTACAAGAACATGGGCAACCTCTACGGTTCCGAGTACTGGAGCTACCTGCTGCCGCGCCGGGTGGGGGCGGAGAAGGCCGCCGAGATCCTGCGCAACCGCCTGCCCCTGGGGGCCGAGGCGGCGGCGTCCATGGGCTTCCTGGACGAGGCCTTCGGCGACGACATGGCCGGTTTCGAGGACAATGTCCGCCGCCGCGCCGAGGCCCTGGCCGCCACCCCGGACTTCGCCGCTAGGCTGGCGGCCAAGCGTGCCCGCCGCGCCAAGGACGAGGTGGCCAAGCCCCTGGAGGCCTACCGGGCCGAGGAACTGAAGCACATGCAGCGCAACTTCTACGGCTTCGACCCCAGCTACCACGTGGCCCGCCACCACTTCGTGCGCAAGACTCCCCATTCCTGGACGCCCAGGCACCTGGCCATCCATCGCGAATTGGGCTGGAAGCTGCCGGAGGCGTCCGGGGCCGTCCTGAGCGAATCCGCCCCTCGGTAGAACCTTACTGCCAGTCGTGCAGGTGGCTGTGGCGGTGCTCGACGCCGCCATGGCGGTGACTGTGCGTATGCACCAGATTGGCGGCGGCGAGCCGCTTCATGTCGCCCAGCAGGCCATGGATGCCGCCGTCGTAGATGAGGTGGTGATCCTCGCCCAGCACCAGGGCGCGGCAGCCCAGTTCCGGCGCCAGACTCAGGTTGTGGGTGGTGATCAGGGTGGTCACGTCGAGGCCGGAGAGAAAATCCACCAGCCAGCCGGTGGAGCGGGGGTCCAGCGAGGCGGTGGGCTCGTCCAGCAGCAACAGGCGGGGTTCCAGGGCGAGCAGGGCGGCGAGACAGACCTTCTGTTTCTCGCCGCCGGACAGGGAGAAAGGCGGGCGTTGCAGATGGGCGGCGACCCCCACCTGTTCCGCCCAGTGCCGCACCCGTCCCTCCACGTCGGCCAGCCCCAGTTGGCGCGGGCCGAAGGCGATCTCGTCATACACCGTGGGGTTGAAAAGCATGGCGTCGGGGTTCTGGAACAGCAGGGCGACCTCGCGGCGGAAGCGGCGATGCAGGTCCGGGGCTTTCAGACGCGCTGGCGTGATCGCCTCGTCGCCGTAGCGGTAGGTGCCTGCCGTGGGGGCGATGAGACCGTCGAGGATTTTCAGCAGGGTGGACTTGCCGCTGCCGTTGCAGCCCAGGAGTACCGCCTTTTCCCCGGCGTGGATCTGGAAGGAGATGTCCGCCAGGACCTCCTTGGCGCCGTAGCGGTGGGTGATGCCGGCGGCTTCGATGATGGGTTCTCCCCCCTTTCGTAAAGGGGGGAGGGGGGGATTTAGTTCTGCTAGCGAGGGTGAGGGCGTCGAAATCCCCCCCCGCCCCCCTTTTAGAAAGGGGGGAGTAGGCATGTGCTTGCCCTGCGCTACCCGGTAGCGCAATTCAGTCATGGAAGAAACCACGTGAACGCAGGGCCTGGGCGGATTGCGTGGCGGCATGCAGCGACTTTTCCAGGAACCAGGACGCCGCCGCGGCGCTGGCCCGATAGCGGTCCATCAGGCGCGGTCGCCGCAGGGAGCGGCTGGCCAGGGCCAAACGGAAGTCTTCGTGCGCGCGGCGGAAGGTGAGGGCCTGGCTGTAGGCGAGGCCAAGCACGTAGGTGAGTCCTTTCGAGAAATCGAGCGCGCGGAACAGGTTGGCGCGGGCGATGAACAGGAAGGTCAGGCTGGTCAGCAGCAGCACGCGCAGATTCAGGCGCGCCAGGGTGAGCCAGGGCGAGATGTCCTGCCACCAGGCCATCAGCGCGTAACTCAGGCTGATGAGGGTGTTGAAGGCGAGGATCGCGAGCAAGGCCCGCCGCAACAGGCGCCAGGCGTCGCCTCCGGCCAGCAGCAGGATGAGGACGAGACCGGCGCCCAACCAGACTGGATCGTGCACCAGGGTCGCGGCAAGGATGCCCGCGAGGTACAGGCACAGGAGGAGACGGTCGCGGTTCATGCGCCGATTGTCGCCGGACTTGGGCCGCCGTCCCAGCCCCCGGTGTCAGGCCGCGAGCCGCGACCTCAAGCGCGTCAGGTAGCGGTAGCCGAGCACGGTGAGCACGCCCTCGGCGATGCCGACCAGCACATGCGGCAACAGAACCGCCGGCAGGGTGACGCTGAGGCCGAAGGGGAAGAACAGCGGCGCGCCATCGGCATCCCGGGCAATCGCCGGCTGCAGGCCGAGCACGACCGCCACCAGGGCCGCGGGCAGGACGATGGACAGCCAGCCGGCGAGGAACAGGGCGAGGTTCTCGTGCAGGCGCGCGAGCAACTTCCAGGCGGCGAGGGCGCAGAAAGCACCGACCCCTCCCATGGCCAGCGCGTTGATGGGCAGGGCGGTGATGCCGCCGTCGCCGAACAGCAGGGCCTGCATGGCGAGCACCAGGGAGACGGCGAGAAAGGCCATCCAGCCGCCGAAACAGACGGCGAGCAGGCCGATGCCGGCGGCATGCGCGGTGGCGCCCCCCGGCAGGGGCAGGGCCACCATCATCAGCACGAAGGCAAGCGCGGTATAGGCGGCGAGGAAGGGCAGGGTATCGGCGTCCAGCCGTTTCTTCACCCGATGCGCGGCATAGGCCCACAGGCCCGCGGCCAGCGCATAGGTCGGCAGGTAGGTCTGCGGGGAAATGAAGCCATCGGGGATGTGCATGCCAGGTTTCAGGCGCCGGATGTCAGAAGTCAGAAGGCGATGGACAGGTTGGCGATGCAGCGGTAGTCCTCCGTGCCCTCGGCGCCCTGCTGATCGTCTTCCTCGTTGAGGCCGGTCCAGACGGGTTTTTTCAGGGCCAGGGCGAGACTCATGTTGTCCTTGTAGAGCCGCACGCCGAGCACGCCGTAGAGCATTTCACCGCCGGTGGCCAGTTCACCCTGGCCGTTGGCCTCGTCCCGGCCCAGCTTGAGGTAATTCAGTTCCGCGATGCCGTCCAGGCGGAAGCGGTTTTCCGGGTTTTTCATGAGCCGGTAGGCGAGGGCGGTGTTGAAGCGTGTTTCCGTGCCGAATTTCATGCTGCCTACCGCCGGGTCGTCATAGGTATATTTCCGGAAACGGGTCTGCGAGATCTCCGCAGCAAAGGTGGCCTTCTCCGTGAATTGCCGGGTGGCGCTCAGGCCATACGTGAACGAAGGTTTGCCGAAGCTGGTGGACTTGCCCGGATCGATATTGCCCTGCAAGCGCTTGTTGGGGTTGCCGGTGGGCAGGGTCATGCCGGCCATGGCGGAGAAGTGCCAGTCCATGAGGTCGTCCAGGCTTTCGCTGGCGGGGGTGAGCATGAAGCCGTCGTCGTACTTGAAGCCGATTACCGCTCCCACCGAGAGATCGGCCAGGCCGCGCGAATCGACGCCGTCGGGCTCGTCGACCTTGACGTTGTAGGGCTGCGTGACGTAGGCCGTCAGCCAGGGCTTGAAGCCGTAGCCCAGGGTCAGCAGCCAGTACTGGTTGTATTCGCTTTCGGCGTTCTGGTCCGGCGGCGGAGTCCGGCCGGTCTCGAACTTCGCATGGTCCATCTTCAGGGAAACCAGCCAGGAGCCCTGGCCAAG
>JBBIIR010000182.1:0-4939 GCA_037446455.1 Hydrogenophilales bacterium
GCGCCCGCCGAACGGCCCCGGAATGCAGTCCGGGGCGCGCCCTGCAAGGGAGGGAAACGGGCATGACTTTTATGCCCTTCAGGGTATTCATGCTTCGGGGCGTCTTCTCAAAGTCATGTCCGTTAGGCGGGCTTGCGGCTTGCCAGGCGCATCCAGGTACTGACCACCGTGTCCGGGTTGAGGGACATGGAATCGATGCCCTGCTCCAGCAGCCAGTCGGCCAGGTCCGGGTGATCCGAGGGACCCTGGCCGCAGATGCCCACGTACTTGCCGTTGCGCTTGCAGGCGGCGATGGCTTCCGAGAGCAGTTTCTTCACCGCCGGGTTGCGTTCGTCGAAGGAGGCCGCCACCAGGCTGGAATCGCGGTCCACGCCCAGGGTGAGCTGGGTGAGGTCGTTGGAGCCGATGGAGAAGCCGTCGAAGCGCTTGAGGAACTCGTCGGCGATCAGCACGTTGGCGGGGATCTCGCACATCATGACGATCTTGAGGCCGTCCCTGCCCCGTTCCAGGTCGTTTTCCGCCAGCACCCGCAGGGCGGCGTCGGCGTCGTGCAGGGTGCGCACGAAGGGCAGCATGATCTCGACGTTGCTCAGCCCCATGTCGTTGCGCACCCGCTTGATGGCCCGGCACTCCAACTGGAAGGCGCGCAGGAACTGGGGGCTGGCGTAGCGGCCGGCACCGCGGAAGCCGAGCATGGGGTTCTCCTCGTGCGGCTCGTACTGCGGACCGCCGATGAGGTTGGCGTACTCGTTCGACTTGAAGTCGGACATGCGCACGATGACCCGCTTCGGCCAGAAGGCGCAGGCGATGGTGGCGATGCCCTCGGTGAGCTTTTCGACATAGAAGTTCACCGGATCGCCGTAGCCATGGATCTTGGCGTCGATCGCCGCCTTCACCTCCTCGGGCATCTTGCGGTATTCCAGCGCCGCATTGGGGTGGATGCCGATGGCGTTGTTGATGATGAACTCCAGCCGGGCGAGGCCGACGCCCTCGTGCGGCAGCGAGGCGAAGTGGAAGGCCTGTTCCGGGTTGCCGACGTTCATCATGATCTTGACCGGGATCTCCGGCATCGCCTGCATGACCATCTCGCTCTTCTCGAACTTCAGCAGGCCCTCGTAGACGTAACCGTCCTCGCCCTCGGCGCAGGACACGGTGACCTCGGCGCCGTCGGGGATGGTCTGCGTCGCGTTGCCCGAGCCGACCACCGCCGGCACGCCCATTTCGCGGGCGATGATGGCGGCGTGGCAGGTGCGGCCGCCGCGGTTGGTGACGATGGCGGAAGCCCGTTTCATCACCGGCTCCCAATCCGGGTCGGTCATGTCGGCGATGAGCACGTCGCCGGGCTGGACATGGTGCATCTGGTCGATGGACTGGATGACCCGCGCCGGGCCCTGGCCGATCTTGCTGCCGATGGCGCGGCCGAGGGCCAGCACCGGGCCCTTCTCCAGCATCCTGAAGCGCACCTGCACGTTGCCGGCGCGGGATTTCACGGTCTCGGGACGGGCCTGCAGGATATAGAGCTTGCCGTCGTGGCCGTCGCGGCCCCATTCGATATCCATCGGGCGGCCGTAGTGTTCCTCGATGCTCATGGCGTAGCGGGCCAGTTCCAGGAGTTCGTCGTCGTTGAGGGCGAACTGGTGGCGCATGGGCGGCGGCACGTCCTCGACGCGGGTGGAGCGCTCGGCCACGGATTCGCTGGCGAACACCATGCGGATCGCCTTCTCGCCCAGCTTCTTGCGCACCACGGCGCGCTTGCCCTCGCGCAGCTTGGGCTTGTGCACGTAGTACTCGTCGGGGTTGACCGAGCCCTGCACCACGGTCTCGCCGAGGCCATAGGAGGCGTTGATGAACACCACGTCGCGGAAGCCGGACTCGGTGTCGATGGTGAACATGACGCCGGCGGCGCCCAGGTCGGAGCGCACCATGCGCTGGATGCCGGCGGACAGGGCCACGACTTCGTGGGCGAAGCCGCTGTGCACGCGATAGGCAATGGCGCGATCGTTGTAGAGGGAGGCGAAGCAGCGCTTGACGGCGTCGATGAGGTTGTCGGCGCCCTTGATGTTGAGGAAGGTTTCCTGCTGGCCGGCGAAGGAAGCGTCGGGCAGGTCCTCGGCGGTGGCGGAGGAACGCACGGCGAATTCCAGGTCTTCCTCGGCCTCGGCGCACATCAGCCGGTGGTTGTGGCGGATGCCTGCTTCCAGACCGACGGGCAGCGGGTTCTCCATCATCCAGCCGCGGATCTCGCGTCCGGCCTCGGCCAGGGCGATGGTATCGTCCACGTTCAGGGCCTTGAGTTTGGCGGCGATACGATCGGCCAGGCCGTTGGTGGCCAGGAATTCCCGGAAGGCGTCGGCGGTGGTGGCGAATCCGCCGGGGACGCGGACCCCCTTGTCGGTGAGGTTGTGGATCATCTCCCCCAGGGAGGCGTTCTTGCCGCCGACCTTGTCCACGTCGTGCATGGACAGTGTTTCAAAGCGCGCGATATAGTCCATTTCATTCCTCGAAACGTTGACTGCAGCGCCGCTTCCTTCCCCCAATGACCCCAGCGCGACCGGTCTTCTTCATTTCCGACCACACAGGCATCACCGCCGAGATCATCGGCAAGAGTCTCCTCTCGCAATTCCCCGACGAAGCGTTCGCACAGGCGAGTTTACCCTTCGTCGACTCGCTGGAAAAAGCAAATCTTGCAGCGCAGCAAGTGCGCGAGGCCTGGAAGGAGAAGGCCCTCCGGCCTTTCGTCTTCTCCACCCTCACCGATCCCGGCGCGCGCGCCGCCCTGGAGGGATGCGGCGGTCTGGTGATGGACATCTACGGCCACTTCCTGGGCATGATGGTGAGCGAGATCGGTTACCCGCCGGAGCCCCTGCGCGGCCGCTTCCACGGCATGGAAGACCCGAACTCCTACCGATCCCGCATCGACGCGGTGAACTTCGCCCTGGCGGCGGACGACGGCCTGGGCCTGGAGAAATACGAACGCGCCGACCTGATCCTGGTGGGGGTTTCGCGCAGCGGCAAGACGCCGACTTCGCTCTATATGGCCATGCAGTATGGCCTGTGCGTGGCCAACTATCCGCTGACCCCGGAGAATTTCGAGCAGCCTGGCTTGCCAAGGATTCTCCAGCCCTACCGCAGCAAGCTGCGCGGCCTCACGCTGGCGCCGGAGCGACTCGCCTCGATCCGCTCGGAACGCCGGCCCAACAGCCAGTACGCGTCGCTGGAAACCTGCAAGGGCGAGTTGAAGCAGGCGGAATTGCTGATGCGCGGCGAAGGCATTCCCATCATCGATTCCTCGCATCGCTCGGTGGAGGAAATCGCCGCGATGATCAAGCATTCGCTGCCCGGCGGCATGCCGCGCGTGCTCTGATCAGTCGATGCCGGACTGACGCAAGCGCTCGAACAGACAGACCGCCGCCGCGGCGGCGACGTTGAGGCTTTCCACCCCCGCCGCCATGGGGATGGAGAAGGGTCGGCACGCTTGCCGCAGGGCCTCGCTCAGACCCGCGCCCTCGTTGCCGAAGGCGAAGCCGACACAGCCCCGCAGGTCCAGCGTCCACAGGGAATCCCCGGCACCCAGCACGGCGGCATGCAGCGTACCCGGGAAATCCCGCGCCACCGCCTTGAGGTCCTGGCCTTCCCGGATGGCGAGACGGAAGTGGGCGCCCTGGCCGCCGCGCAGGCATTTCGGCGACCACGCCTCGGCGCATCCCGACGAGAGATGCACCGCGCGCATCCCCGCGGCGGCGCTCACACGCAGCAGGGCGCCGAGATTGCCGGGATCCTGGATGTTCTCCAGCAGCACGATGCAGCCGCCTGGCACGGGCTCCTGACGGGGAATCGCGATCTGCGCGAGCAAGCCGGTGGGCGTGTCCACCGGCGTCAGACCGGCGAGCAGGCGGTCGGGCAGGACCAGCACGGGGACGCCGGCGAGGCGCTGGCGCCAGGCGCCGAGCTCCCCGGCCAGGGCATCTTCGGCATAGATCAGACGCTCGACGGGAATGCCCGCCTGCACGGCCGCCTCCAGCAGGTGGGGACCATCCAGCAGGGTCCTGCCGGCTTCACGACGCGCCCGACGGTCCGTCGCCAGAGCGCGCAGTTCCCGGTACAGCGGGTTGTCGCGGGCGCTGATCGACTTCACCGGCAGGCGCCCGGGGCGCCCTCCTGGCAGGTGCGGCCATCGCTCCAGATGGCCTTGCCGAAGCGCGTGCCGTCGATGCGGGTACCGCCCAGACGGGCGCCGGTCAGATTCGCGTAGCGCAAATCCGCGCCGGTGAGATCCGCGCCGGACAGGTCCGCGCCGGTCAGATCCGCCCCCAGCAGGCTGGCACCGCGCAACTGGGCGTTGCGCAGGCTGGCGCCCTTCAGCAGTGCGTAGGCCAAGTCGGCGCCAGCCAGGCGAGCGTCATCGAGCCGGGTGTTTTCGAGTTTGGCGTTGCGCGCGCGCGCGCCGGGCTGTTGCAAGCCACGTTTGTCGCAGCCGCGCCAGTTGACGCGGTCGGTCAACTCACCGGCACAGTCCGCCGACGCGCCGATCGGGGCGAGAATCGGTTCATCCGACTGGCCCCACCAGACAGCCAGGCCGATCAACAGCAACAGCAGTATCCCCAACAGCGCCGCCAAGGGCGAGGTCCGCCGGTTCTGCCGCAGTCGCAGCAATTCTTCCGTCCTGGCATGATCTTCGGCCACCGCCTGGCGCGCCTCGGCATCATGAGCGGCATCGTGCGGCTCGGCGACCTCCGCCCGGTCACCCTGATCCAGCCAGCGTCGGCGCGCGCGCAGGCGTTCCTCGCGCCAGGCCGTGCCCGCGCTATCCGCTTGCGCTGCGGCCGGCACGGCAGTCGATGCGGTGAACTGGCCGCTCTCGCCGATGCCGATCCAGTCGGCCTCATCCAGGCTAATCTCCCAGTCTGGGCCAATATCTCCTTCCTCGAGCGCGGTCTCG
>JBBIIR010000183.1:0-4935 GCA_037446455.1 Hydrogenophilales bacterium
CCGCCATCATCATCGCCCTGTCGCAGTTGTCGAAGCTGCTCGGGGTGTCGATGCCGCGCACCGAGTCGTTCATGAACGACATCGTCGGCGTGTTCAGGCAGGCCGGTGATACGCACCTGCCCACCCTGGCCATGGGCGTGGGGGCCATGCTGCTGATGTGGGCCCTGAAGAAATACGCGCCCAAGCTGCCCGGCGTGCTCATCGCCGTGGTACTGAGCACGCTGCTGGCCTGGGCCATCGGCTTCGAGAAGAATGCCGCCGGCAACCTGGAACACCTGCGCGATCCGGCGTTGCGCGCGCAGGTGGAAAAGGTGGTGGCCGCCGACGCCGAACTCGGCCGCCTGCGCGGCGAGCTGGCGCAAGTCAATGACAACCTGCTGCTGGCGGAGAAGGCCGAGGAGCAGGACGAAGCCCTGATCGTCTCGCTGCGCGCCGAGTCCGACCTGATGCGGCTGACGGTGCAAGAGGCCGAAGCGTCGGCGGCCTCCCTGCGCAGAGCGATGCGCCAGATGCCGGTGGTGCGCGCGGTCGACGGTGACGGCAAGACCGCGGCGATCTATCTGGCGGGGGCGGTGCCGCCGGGCGTGCAGGTGGAAGACACCACCTATCGCATCCGCAAGATCGCCAAGGGGGAGTTCAAGCTGGTGGGCGGCGGCGAGGTGGTGGGGTCCATCCCCGAGGGGTTGCCGCCCATTGCCATGCCCACGCTGGACATGAACAAGTTCGGCGCGATGCTTTCGGTGGCCCTGGTGATCGCCCTGGTGGGCTTCATGGAGGCCATTTCCATCGCCAAGGCGGTGGCGGCGAAGACCCGCCAGCGCCTGGATCCGAACCAGGAACTGATCGGCCAGGGGATCGGCAACCTCGTCGGCAGCTTCTCGCAGGCCTATCCCTCGTCCGGCTCCTTCTCGCGCACCGCGGTGAACGCCAGCATGGGCGCCACCTCCGGCCTGTCCGCCGTATTCACCGCCCTGGTGGTGGGGCTGACCCTGCTGTTCCTGACGCCGCTGCTCTATCACCTGCCGCAGGCGGTGCTGGCGGCCATCATCGTCATGGCGGTGGGCGGCCTGGTCAACGTCGAGGCCGTCAAGCATTCCTGGAAGGCGCACAAGCACGACGGCGTGGCGGCCATCGTCACCTTCGCGGCGACCCTGTTCTTCGCGCCGCATCTGGACAGCGGCATCCTGGTCGGCGCCGGCCTGGCCATCATCCTCTTCCTGCTGCGCACCATGAAGCCCCGCGTCGCCCTGCTGGGGCGCTTCAAGGACGGCACCCTGCGCGACATCAAGGTGAACCCGGACCTGCCGACCAGCGAGCACATCATGGCCATGCGCTACGACGGCTCGCTGTATTTCGCCAACGTTTCCTACTTCGAGGATGCCGTGCTGGAGGCGCTGGCCGACCATCCCAAGGCGAAATACGTGCTCATCGTCGGTGACGCCATCAACCAGATGGACGCCTCCGGCGAGGCCGTGGCGCATCACCTCATCGAACGCCTGCGCGCCGCCGGCGTCACCCTGGTGTTCTCCGGCCTGAAGAAGCAGGTGATCGACGTCATGCGGCAGACCGGCCTGTTCGAACTGGTGGGCCAGGAGAACATCTTCGCCACCGAGGACCAGGCCATCTCCGCGATCTACGAGCGCCTGGGCGAAGCCGCCGGGGAAGACCTGTTCTGCCCCCTGAAGCCCGCGACACAATCCTGAGAGGCTGTGAAAATGCCGGTCTGCAAGCAAACCGTCCTTCCCGCGAAAGCGGGAATCCAGGAATTTCACCGGCTTACAAAGTCCCTGGAACCCCGCTTACGCGAGGATGACCCCCGGTCTTGGAGGCGTTCCGGAAGCATTCACAGGCGCTGAGGCTACCGTGGAAATCAATTCCCTCACCAAGAAGCTGCTGTTCAACACCATCCGCGTCGATACCGTCCTCGAGGACGGCAGCGAGGGTTCCGGCACCGCTTTCGTGGTGAGCCATGCCCACCCGCGCGGCACCCACACCTTCATCGTCACCAACCGCCACCTGGTCGAAGGCGTGCGCCGCGGCGGCCTGGTGTTCACCCAGAAGCGGAACGGGCAACCGGCCTTCGGCCAGCGCTTCCAGCTCAACATCGAGGATTTCCCCCAGGCCTGGTTCATGCACCCGAACCCGGAGGTGGACCTGGCCATCATCCCCATGCGGCCGCTCGAGCAGGCGGCGCGCGAGCAGGGGATGGAGCTCTATTACCAGCCCATCGACAGCCGCCTGGCGCCGGACGCCGCCACCCTGCGCGCCCTGGACGCCCTCGAGGAGGTGCTGTTCGTCGGCTATCCCAGCGGCGTCTGGGACCAAGTCAACCTGATGCCCATCCTGCGCCGAGGCACCACCGCCACGCCCATGGCCCTGGATTTCGAGGGCCGCGCCGAATTCCTCATCGACGCGGCGGTGTATCCCGGCTCCAGCGGCAGTCCGGTGTTCGTCTACCAGCCCGATCCCCTGCGTCCCAGCCAGGGCGCGGGGCGCAAATTCCTGTTCGCCGGCGTGGTGGCGGCGGTGTTCTTCCGCGAGGAGGCCAACCACCTGGTGCCCGTGCCGGTGCCGGCCAACAATACTTCCATGGTCATGGGCTCGGAGATGATCGACCTGGGTCTGGTGATCAAGGCCCAGGCGGTGCTGGAGGTGATCAACGCCTACCTGGGCAAATGGGCGGAGTGAGCGCATGGCCGGGAAGATGACCTACGCCGGCTTCAACCAGGACACCCACGGCATCACCACCCTGGGCCGCATCGTCCTCGATGCCTGGCTGTTCGACCTGCTGCCGCGCGAGGAGGACTGCGCCGGCTGGGATCTGCAACGCATGCAGGAGCTGATGGAACAGGTGAACCGGCGCTGGGACGCGTACGGCAACCTGCCCAGCCGCCTGCCCGAGGCATTGCGCGCGCGCCATGCCGAACTCTACGCCTGGGCCATGCGCCGGGGCCGCGAGCGCGGCTGGGATCCCGAACTGGACGAGGACGAATGACCCGCCCCCAGGCGGGTGAAGCACTGCCGGCGGCGGCCCGCGGGAGGAAGCGATGAGTTTCGAACCGGTGGTGCTGTTCTTCGTGCTGGGGGTGGCGGCGGGCCTGCTGCGCTCGGACCTCAAGATTCCCGGCAGCCTCTACGAGGCGCTGTCCATCTTCATCCTGCTGGCCATCGGCCTCAAGGGCGGGGTGGAAATGTCCAAGCACGCGGTCGTCGACCTGCTCGGCGCCGGCCTGATCATCGTCCTGGTGGGGTCGATCATCCCTCTGGTGTCCTTTCCCGTGCTGCGTTATCTCGGCCGCATGAACCGTGCCGACTCGGCCTCCATCGCCGCCCACTACGGCTCGGTGAGCGTCGTCACCTTCTCCGTCGGCATCGCCCTGCTGGGTCAGGAAAAGCTCGATTTCGAGGGCTACCTCATCGTCTTCCTGGTGCTCCTGGAAATGCCCGCCCTGGTGATCGGCGCCATCCTGGCGCGCTACGGCCAGGGCACGGTGCGCTGGGGCAAGCTGCTGCACGAGGTGTTCTTCGGCAAGAGCATCTACCTGCTCGCCGGCGGCATGGTCATCGGTTTCGTTGCCGGCGCGGAAGGCATCAAGCCGCTCGACAAGATGTTCTTCGACCTGTTCAAGGGCGTGCTGGCCCTGTTCCTGCTGGAAATGGGCCTGGTGGCGTCCATGCGCTTCGCCGCGCTGCGGGAATATGGCGCCTTCCTCTCCGTCTTCGCGGTGCTGATGCCCATCTTCTCCGCCATCCTCGGCACGGTGACGGGCTGGATGCTGGACTTTTCCGTGGGTGGCACCTTCCTGCTCGCCACCCTGTTCGCCAGCGCCTCCTACATCGCCGCGCCCGCCGCCATGCGCATCGCCGTGCCCGAGGCCAATCCGGCCCTGTCCATCGGCGCCTCGCTGGGCATGACCTTCCCCTTCAACATCTTCCTGGGCCTCCCGCTTTATCTGTGGATGGCCCGCTTCATCCACCAAGGAGGCTGAACGTCATGTCCTCGCAAGAGATGCTGCTATTGACCATCCTGTCCGAGGCGGTGCTCGAGGACATGCTCATCGACGAGATCATGGCCCAGGGCGCCAAGGGCTATACCATCACCGAGGCGCGCGGACGCGGCACCCATGGCCTGAGCGCCGGCAAGTGGAGCGCGAACGGCAACATCCGCATCGAGGTGGTCGGCGATCCGGACCTGTGCGCGCGCATCGTCGAACGCCTGCAGGCCCAGTACGAAAAGGACTACGGCCTGCTCATGTTCACCTGCCCGGTGCGGTTGCAGAACTGAGCCGCGCTCGGAAAACCGCCGCCATGGCCACTACCGCTACGGCCGCCGGCGGCCTGGTCGCCGCCACGCCCGACAACATCGCGCGCGCCGCCGCCCTCCTGCGGGCCGGCGGCCTGGTCGCCTTCCCCACCGAGACGGTGTACGGCCTGGGCGCCAGCGCCCGCGACCCGGCCGCCGTTGCCCGCGTCTTCGCCGCCAAGGGCCGGCCGGCCGAGCATCCCCTCATCGTCCATCTCGCCGAGGCCGAAGACATCGAGCAGTGGGCGCGGACCGTGCCCGAGGCGGCCCGGCGCCTGGCGCGCGCCTTCTGGCCGGGCCCTCTCACCCTGGTGCTGCCGCGCCGGCCGGAGGTGGCGGATGTCATCACCGGCGGCCAGGACAGCGTCGCCCTGCGCGTGCCCGCCCACCCGGTGGCCCTGGCCCTGCTCGCCGCCGCCGGGCCGCTGGTGGCCCCCTCCGCCAACCGCTTCGGCCGCGTTTCCCCCACCACCGCGGCACACGTGTTGGACGAACTGGGCGCCGCCGTGGACCTGATCCTGGACGGCGGCCCCTGCGCGGTGGGCGTGGAATCCAGCATCGTCGGCCTGCTCGGCGAGGCGCCCGTGCTGCTGCGCCCCGGCGGCGTCTCGCCGGCCCGCCTGGAGGCGGTG
>JBBIIR010000184.1:0-4926 GCA_037446455.1 Hydrogenophilales bacterium
GACCGCATGGAACTGCTTTGGCGGCATTGGGTGACGCTGGCCCTGGTGCTGATCGGCGACCTCATGAGGACGCCGGAGGGCGTGCTGGGTCAGCGCCGTTGAGTCGGGAACCGTTTGCGCAGCCGTGGTAATAAAACGCTTGGCGACGCCATGCCAACCGTGGAACACTGCGCACATAAGCCCGCTGTTAACGGGCATGGATCGAGTCCGCCCCGAATGATGAAAGTCGTTCGCCATGCCCGTTTCCCTCACCCCCAACCCCTCTCCCGCCTGCGGGAGAGGGGAGCTTCGAGAGTCGCTGGCGCGACTTTCACGTTAAAGTGAAATCTAAAGAGTTCACTTCAAACGCCGATATTTGCTACATTGCATGCATCAAGACCGCACAGTCCACGGGGTGAGAAATTGAAAAGAACTTGGCTGCTCCTGATCTTCGCGGCATTTCTGGCCTCGCCGCTGGCAAGCTACGCGCCTGCGCAGGCTGCCAGCCAGCAACCGGCCAAGGTGCAGAAGAAGACGAAAACCGTCCAGGCCAAGAAGTCCTCGGCCAAGAAAAAGAAGGTCAAGGCAAAGACCAAGAAAAAAGGGATCAAGGTCAGCAAGCGTGTCCGCGAGGCCTACAACCCGAATACGCCGCTGCGCACCCTGCAGGCCTCCTATGACACGGCTTGGCGCGACAACGATCTGGATCTGCAGTCCGCCGGCGCATTGGTGATCGACCAGAAAACCGGCGAAGCCCTGTACGCGAAGAACGTCGAGGTGGCCACGCCCATCGCCTCCATCACCAAGCTGATGACCGCCATGGTCACCCTGGATGCCGGCCTGCCCCTGGACGAAGAAATCGTCATCGGCAAGGAAGACATGGATCGCCTCAAGGGCACCGGTTCCCGTCTGGCCCTGGGTACCCGCCTCACCCGCGAAGAGTTGCTCTATCTTGCCCTCATGGCTTCGGAGAATCGCGCCGCCGCCGCCCTGTCGCGCGCCTACCCCGGTGGACGCGAAGCCTTCATCGCCGCCATGAACCGCAAGGCCAGGGCCATCGGCATGGAACACGCGCATTTCGTCGACGGCACCGGTCTGAGCAGCGGCAACCGCGCCACCGCCGCGGATCTGGCCAAGCTGGTGGATGCCTCCTCTCGCTACCCGCTCATCCGTCAGAGCAGTACCGCCGACAGCTTTGACGTCTCCGTGCCGGGCCGCAAGGTGGTGCGCATCAAGCAGAACGGCAAGGTGAAACGCGTCGCCAAGCGCATCACCCGGCATGTGGCCTTCCACAACACCAACAGCCTCACCCGCAACAGCGAGTGGAACATCGGCGTCTCCAAGACCGGCTATATCAGCGAGGCCGGCCGCTGCCTGGTGATGCAGGCCAGCATCGCCGAGCGCAAGGTCATCATCGTGCTGCTCGATTCCTGGGGCAAATGGAGCCGCATCGGCGACGCCCAGCGCATCAAGAAATGGCTGGAGCAGGACCGCCAACTGGCCCGCGGGGGCTCGCGCGACTCCGCCTGAGGCGGCGCTGCCGCTTCAGCCCGCGGCCCGCTTCTTCACCGAGTGGGGCGACTGACTGGGCTCGAGGGGGCGCGGCGCCTGCCGCGCCCTCGCTCAGAACAGGGTCGTGGCGCGCACCCAGGCTTCCGGCAGCAGGTCGAGGACGCGCGCTTCCAGCCATTTGTCGGCGCCGGTCAGGATGGCGATGCCGACCAGCAGGATGATCAGGCCGAAGGTCTTCTTGATTACGTCGATGCGCGCCAGCACCCAGCCGCGCGCGCGATTGAAGCCGGCGCGCGAGGCGTAGGCCACGGCCACCAGGGGAATCGCCGCGCCGATGCCGAACAGGCCGAGGATGAGACCGCCGCGCACAGCGCCGCCCTCGCTCGCCACCAACGCCAAGGCGGAGGCGAGCAACGGGCCGGAACAGGGGCTCCACACCAGGCCGAGGACCGCGCCCAGCAGCAGGGCGCCGCCCAGCGAGCCGCCGTCGAGTCTCGCCGAGGCGGCGTCGGCGCCGGAAGCGATGGGCATCATCCAGGCGGTGAAACGGTCGTTGAGAAAAGGCACCAGCAGCACCAGGCCGAAAGCGATGAGCAGCCAGGCGCCGAACACGCGCACATGCTCGGAGTCGATGCCCAGGGCCGGCCCCAGGGCGCCCAGCAGGATGCCGATGAGGGCGAACGAGGCCGCCATGCCGATGCCCATGGCCACCGGCGCCAGGCGGTTGCCCTGCACCGCGCCGCCCAATACCAGCGGCAGGATGGGGAACACGCAGGGCGACAGCGTGGTCAGGCTGCCGGCGACCAGGCTGAGGCCGAAGTGCGCGAGGGGGATGTCCACGCTGTCCTACCACTCACCCTTGAAGACGGCGCGCAAATCTTCCGCGTCGGTCATGCCGCCGACGCGCGTGGCCTCCTTGCCGCCCTTGTACAGGATGATCGTCGACTGGCTGCGCACGCCCAATTCGCGGCGCAGATCGCGCGCCTTGTCGTAGTCCACCACCAGCAGCGTGCCCGGCACCGAGGCATCGCCTTGCCAGCTCTTGAACACCCGCTCCTGGGCGCGGCAGACGGGACACCAGTCGGCGTGGAAATGCAGGGCGACGGGCTGGCCCGACTGGCGCAGGCGCTCGAAGGTCGCCGCGTCGTAGGGCTTGATGTCGAGCGCATGGGCGTGGAAGGCGGCAAGGAGCAGAGCGGTGAAGATGGACGCGACGATTTTCATGACGGTTCTCCTCTCGATGAAATTCCATGGCCGGATCGGCGGGCTCGCAGTGTAGGACATCGCGCGCGGCGAGCGCGCATTGCTTCGATGGACGCGTGGGCTGGCCGGTTCCCGCGCTTCACACGGGAACGCCCGACTGCCGGGGCGGCGTGCCTCGGTGGAGGGAGGCACCCCGCATGGCCGCGACTACAAATCCAGGCGTGGGTCCTTCGCCGCGGCGGCGCGGCCCGCCTCGATGCGGCGCATGGCGGCATCGTCGGTGTAGCGGATCAGGGACTGATCGACGCGACCGGAATAGCGCCGCGCGAGCAAGGTTTGCGTGGCGCTTTTCCAGGTATGGGTGTGATTCTCGAAAGCCACCCCCTTCAGATTGCGCAGGGTTTCCCGCGTCACCGCCGACCCGCCGTATTTTCCGGCCAGGGCCTCGACCACGTGGGCGAAGCGGGGTTCGTCGAGGTGCAGGGAAATGCTGGTCAGGCGGCCGTCGTAATAGAAGAAAAAGATGGAACGCAGCGGCGCGCCGGCGATGGTTTCGCGCTCGCGCGGGCGCAGTCCGCAGATGGTGTCCGCCGCCGGGGCGTTGGCCGTGCGGCATTCGTACCTGGGATTGTTGGCCACGGCGGCGATGCCGGAACCCAGTTCGATGCCCTTGAAGGCGAAACCGCCGGCGGCGGCCGCGGCGACCGGCGCGCACAGCAGGCAGAAGACCCGCGGGAAAAGCCCGTGCGGGCTCAATCGACTTCCTCGATCCAGGCCTGCTGGATGGCTTCCAGGATCTTCTCGCCGGAACGGTTGGCATCATCGGAAAAATCCGGCAATTCCATCACCCAGCGGTGCAGATCGGTGAAGCGCACATAGCGCGGGTCCACGTCCGGGTGGTGCTCGGCGAGGGCGATGGCGATGTCCAGGGTGTCGATCCATTTCATGCGATTCTCCTAGCGGGTAGCCGGCAGCGGGTAGCGGCTAGCCTGAGTTTCCGCGCCTCCGGCGCGCATGCATCAAGCTACCGACTACAAACTACCCGCTACCTGCTCATCAATGTCCTTCCTTCACCATGTTGATGGTGTATTTCGGGATTTCCACCACCACATCCTCCTTGCCCATGAGGGCCTGGCAGGACAGGCGGGAGGTGGGTTCCAGGCCCCAGGCCTTGTCGAGCAGGTCGTCCTCCAACTCGGTGGCCTCGGACAGGCTGTTGAAGCCTTCCCGCACCACCACATGGCAGGTGGTGCAGGCGCAGGATTTCTCGCAGGCGTGCTCGATCTCGATGCCGTTTTCCAGCAGGGTATCGCAGATCGACACGCCTTTCTGCGCATCGATGACGGCGCCGCCGGGGCAGAGCTCCACATGGGGCAGAACGATCAGTTGGGGCATGACACGGTCTCTCGTCGACTGGGCAGGACGGCCAGCACGCCGTCCCAGAACTCGATGCGCGCTTCCACCGCGCGGATGGCGGCGGCGCGGGCCTCGGCCAGCCTGCCCGCCTCGCCCTTGCAGAGCGCCTCCAGCAGGCGCAGCGAGAGCGGGGCGTGGAAGTCTTCGTCCAGATGGATGTGGCGGCGCAGGTAGTAATGAAAAATCGGCGCCTGCGCCTCGCTCACCGCCATGCGTTCGAGAAAGGCGCGGAACATGGCCGGGATGACGTGCTCGCGGCCCAGCGCCAGGGCCGCGGCCACCTCGTGGGCGCGGCCGGAGGCGATGCAAGCGAAGGTGGCGCGATTGAAGCGGGCGGCCGGTTCGGGCGCGAGCCCGCTGGCCAGGGCGGCCTCGATGCCGGCGCGGCCGGCGAGCTCGACGAAACGGGCGGGAAGGTCGGCGTCGGCGCCGATCTCGCGCATGGCGCCGAGGTAGAGCTGGAAGTGGCTGGAGAATTCACCGGGCGCGCCGGGGCCGGCCGCGTCGGTCTCCTCCTCCAGCACCAGCTCGTTGATGAAGCGCTGCGCCGTGGCATCGGCGCCGGGCGTCCACGGCCAGCGCGCCGGCGCCACCTCGTGCTGCAGATACTTGATGAGGGACATGAAGTCCCACACCGAATGCACGTGGTGCGCCATGAACACGCGCAGGTCGTCGAGGGTCCGCAGCGCGCCGTAGATCGGGTGCCGCTCCAGGCGTTCGCGCAGACCGGCGATGAATTCGGGCTCGAAGGCGGGCATGTCAAACCTCCAGTTCGTCGAGGCGGTGGCCGGTGAGGGCTTTCTTGACGGACAGGTC
>JBBIIR010000185.1:0-4901 GCA_037446455.1 Hydrogenophilales bacterium
AGATCGCCGCGCAGGGTCAGGCGGACATCGTCGGAATGGCCGCCTTGCAGGCTGTCGCGCAGCCAGGTGTAGGCATCTTCCCCAACCGCGTGGGGCAGATAGCGGTACACCGCGGTGGCCTGGCCATGGCTCAGGCGGGCGCCGAGGTCGACCCGCGCGGAGCCGCCGCGGGGCAGTTCGATGCGGCCTTGCGCGCTGCCCTCCAGGTCGGCGTTGGCGATGCGCTCGACCTCGAAATCCAGGCGCAGGCCGTCCTTGCCGGCCCGCCAGTCGGCGCGGGCACCGAGGTGGCTGAAGGCGAGGGCATGGCGGAACACCTTGGGCCAGTCCAGACGCAGCCCGGGGCTGTCCAGTTCGACGCGGCCCTCGTCCTGGTTGGCCTGGAGGCGGGCGGACAGGCCGGAGATTCCGGGCAGATCGCCGTAGGCCTGGGCGCCGGCCTCGCGCAGGCGCAGCCGCAGGCTGTAGCGGCCGTCGCTTTCCCAGTGTCCCTCGCCGCTTTCCACCAGGCCGCGCGGCTTCAGGCTGTCGAGCAGGTCGCGGCCCTGGGGCGGCAGGGGCAGGGCACCGGCGAGGGCGGTGACGGTTTCCAGGCGCAGGTTGCTGGCGGTGGCGCCGACGCGGCGGTAACCGCCCTTGCCGTCCGGCGCCAGGCTCAGGCGGAGCGAGGCGGGCTCACTCTGGGTAATGCCGGCGCGCTGGAAGCGCAGCTTCTCCACGAAATAACTCTGGCTGTCGCGGTCGCGCGACCAGCCGATCCGCCCGCCCAGGCTGTCGAACACCATGTCCGGCAGGTCGGGGTGCAGCTTGATCACCACCTCTTCCAGGCGGGCGTCGCCGAGCAGGCCGGAGGCCTCTCCGTTCTTGACGTCCAGCCAGAAACGCAGTTTGCCGACGCCGCCCTTCACCGATCCCTGCGCCCAGGGCACCCAACGGCCCCACTGGTCCAGACGGGCGTCATCGACGCGGGCATAGGCCTCGCCGTTCCAGGAGGCTAAATCCTGCACGCCGCGACCGCGGAAGTCGCCGCGCAGTTCCAGGCGGCCGGCGGCATCGCTGTCGGGCAGGGCGACGCCGCCGAAGCGATGGCGGCCGAAACGGTTTTCCAGCAGCAGCCGTACCTGCGAGAACCTCAGTTGCGGCGCCTCCAGTTTCTCGTCCAGCCAGGTGAGCTCGGCATCCTTGACCAGGATGCGCGGCTGGCGCAGCAGCCAGTCCGGGAAGGGGCTGGGCTCGCCGGCCGTGTTCAGCGGGATGCCGGCCAAGGTGATGAGGCCGGCGGCGTCGCGGCGCACCGCGACTTGCGGGCGGTCGATGAGCAGGTGCGCCAGGCGCATGTCGAACAGCGGCAGCGACAGCCAGGAGCCCACCGCCTCCACGCGCGGCAGCCGCAGCGGCGCGCCGGCGGGCGGCTGGATGCGCACGTCGCGCAGCACCACGCGCGGATTGAGGCCGTGCCAGTCGGCCTCCAGGGCGCCGACGTCGACGGGCTGGCCCACCGCGGCGCTGGCCGCTTCTTCCAGCAGGCCCTCGTAGGCGGAAATGTTCGGCAGGATCCAGAAGCGCAGGGCCAGGGCGACCACGCAGACCGCGAAGACCGCGCCGCCGGCGACGTAGAAGGCGTAATGGTAGGCACGGCGCAGAAGCCGGATGACGCGGGGCATCATGGCGCCAGCCAGCTTGTCAGGACGGCGCGCAGCGTGGATGCGTCGAGGCCGGCGAAGGCTTCGCGGGTGGAGACCGCGAACACGCCGGCCATCTCGCTCCAGCCGAAGCCGCCGCTCCAGGCTTCGAGGGCGACCTCGCCCTGGCGCGCGCGCGGGATCAGCATCAGGCCGTCGCCGTCGTAAACCAGGTTGTAGGCGGTACCGGCGCAGTGCAGCGCATCCAGATGCAGCCAGGCGGCCCGCGCGTCGTCATGCCGGTACACGGACAGCGGATGGCCCGCCGCGTCCGCTTGCGCGGGTAGCGGCGTATCGCGCACGAAGCTCTGGAAATGCAGGTGGTTGACCGAGGCGAAGGCGCCGTAGCTGTTGTAGGCGAGGCCGAAGCCCGGTATCGCGGCGGCGGCCGCGCCGGCGACGCGCCAGGCCCAGTCGTGCATCTCCGGCGTGAGGTACTGCGGCCGCGCCTGTTCCGGTTCCGGCACCAGCAGGCCATGCAGCGGCGCGAAGGGAAACTTGTTGTACAGCAGCCGGGCCGCCTTGCCCGCGAGTTCGCCGCGCCACAGCACCTCCTTGTCCAGGAAGGGCTTGTCGAAGTGGAAGCCGCGCGAGTCGAAAGGCCGCATGATGGCTTCGACGCGTTCGCGGCTCATGCGTTCGGGCCGCAGCGCGCGCACCGGATTGAACAGGAGCTCCCAGCGCGGCCCGCCTTGCGCGGGATCCGCCGCCACGCGGCGCGATTCGACGGGGGCGAGATGACTGAAGCCGATGGCCATCAGTTTCAGAAATACCGTCAGATCATCCTCCGGCGCCGCCGGCGCGCGGCCCTGGCGCAGCGCGTCGCCGACGCGCCCGGCGTGGCGCGCGTGGCTGTCCGCGAGGAGCGCGCGCAGATCCCGCCAGAGCGCGGCGTCCTGCACCGCGTTGGCCAGCACGAGGATGTGCGCGCCCACCTCGTCATGGGCGTCCAGCATGGCCCGCAGGCCGGTGTGGAAGAGCTGTTCGAGGTGGGCGCGCGAGGCGAACGGCGAGGGTCTCATCCGTCCTCGCGGCCGCCGGCGGACCGGCGCCACAGCGGCAGGGCCCAGTCGGCCAGGTCGAACAGCGCGTCCTGCACGTCGAGGCGGCGGATCCAGGCCTGCGGCAGAGCTTCGATGCCGCGCTGCGCGGCGAACAACTGGCCGGCGACGCCGGCGCCGATGTCGGAGAGACCGTCCTGATTGGCGGCGATGGCCAGCACCTCGCGGAAATCGGTGCTGCGGTGGACGGCATAGTAAGCGATGGCCAGCGCCTCCTCGCCGCTGCGACCGGCGCCCAGCGCCGCCGGCAGGACGGCGCCCTGATGGCGCACGCTGGCTGCCAGGGCCGCCTCCAGGTGGCGCACCACCGGCGCGTGACCGGGCCATGCGCGGGCCTGGTCGCAAGCGTGGATGAGGGCGGTTTGCAGGGGCTTGCCTTCCAGCAGACCGCACAGGGTGGCGGCCAGGATGCCGGCGGACAGAAAGCCGGCGGGATGGCCGTGGGTCAGGGCGGCGGCGCGCGCGGCGAGGCGGAAGGCGCGTTCGGCGTTCATCTCCGGCATGCAGGCCACCGCCGCCGCGCGCAACAGGACGCCGGCCTCGCGGCTGTCGTTGGCCGGCTTCTCCGGAGTGCCGGCGGCGCCGGCGCGCAGCGACTCGATGCAGGATTTCGCGGGGGAACGCCGCGCGTGCAGGGCGGCGTGCTTGAGCAGGCGGGTGGGGTGGTTGCCATCGGCGCGGGATACGCCTTGGCATTCCAGCCAGTCGAGGTAGGCCAGCCGCACCTGTTCCAGCAGTTCGCGGTCGGTCAGGCCGCCGGCGTGGCCGGCGCGGGTGAGGCCCTCCAGGGTGAACAGGGCGAGCTGGGTGTCGTCCGACACCTCCAGGTGCTGTTTGTGGAACTCCGGCTCGCGCAGACCGGCGGGGCCGTGGCGTTGCTGGATCGCCGCCAGGCTCTCGAAGGCCACCGGGTAGCCGAAGGCATCGCCGAGGGCGCCGCCGAGCAGGCAGCCCAGGCGCCGCGAGATGGCCTCGTCCTGCGCGGGCGCGACGCGGCGCGCCTGATGCACGTGATGTTCCTGCTCGGCGGTCTGGATGGCGCCGGGGCGCGCCTTGCGCACCAGGGAGACGGCTTCCGCCGGCGGCACGCCCAGTTCCACCAGCAGCCGCGCGGCGATGGTGCCGGCGCGACCGAGACCGGCCCGGCAGTGCAACACCACGCGCCCGCCCCGGCGCAGCAGGCGGCGCAGGCGGGCGCCGGCATAAATCCAGCGGCGTTCGAACTGCCAGCCGGGTTCGCCCATGTCGGGGATGGGCAGGTGGTACCAGTCGAGGCCGGCGGCTTCCGCCGAGTCGCCCATGCGGCCGACGTGCAGCAGGTCGAATTCGTGGTCATCGAGCAGGGTCGCCAGGGCGTGCGCGCCCCAGCCGCGGATGGCGCCCAGGTCCAGCGGCAGATCGCGCGCCCAGGGGCCGTTGTGGGCGTAGGGATCGCACTTGCCGGGGCAGAAGGTGAGGCCTAGCGTGCCCTCGCCGGTGGGTATGGGCAGCGTGGCGATCCGCAGGGGATGGGATGTACTCGATCGGGTCATGCGCTCATGTACCGGGTTCAATTCGTATAGGCCAGGTTCGGCGCCAGCCAGCGCTCGGCGGTGGCCAGGTCCCAGCCCTTGCGGCGGGCGTAGTCGGCCACCTGGTCGCGGTCGATGCGGGACACCGCGAAATAGCGCGCCTCGGGATGCGCGAGGTAGAAACCGGAGACGGAAGCGGCGGGCCACATGGCGAAGGTTTCGGTGAGTTCCACTCCCATGCTAGGCGTCGCGCCGAGTAAGGCAAACAAGTCGCCCTTCGGGCTGTGCTCCGGGCAGGCAGGATAGCCGGGAGCGGGGCGGATGCCGCGGTAGGCTTCGGCGATGAGCTGGCCGTTGTCCAGGTTCTCGTCGGCCGCGTAGCCCCAGAACTCCGTGCGCACGCGCTGGTGCAGGCGCTCGGCGAAAGCCTCGGCGAGGCGGTCGCAAAGGGACTTGAAGAGGATGGCCGAGTAGTCGTCGTGGGCCGCCTCGAAGGCCTTCGCCTTGTCGTCTTCGCCAACGCCCGCCGTGACGACGAAGGCGCCGACGTAGTCGCGGACGCCGCTGTCCCAGGGCGCGACGAAGTCGGCCAGGCACCAGTTCGGCTGTCCGGCCGGCCGCGCCATCTGCTGGCGCAGGTTGTGCCA
>JBBIIR010000186.1:0-4869 GCA_037446455.1 Hydrogenophilales bacterium
GATACTTCTGCAAGGGCAGCGCGATCAGATTGCCGAAGCCGCCTTTGGGCAGGGAGTCCTGGTTGGGGAACAGGCGGTCATAGGATTCCAGCTTCAGTTGCCGGGTGCGAGCACAGGTATGACTGATGATGGCGGTGCCGAGGCGACGGGCATCGCGGGCCGACACCTTACCGGCAAAGAACACCCAGGCGTGAGCGCCCTTGCCTGACCGGGAAATCTCCAGGGCTGCCGGCACACCCAGTTCTTCGCAGGACTGAACGAACGCCCGCGCATCGTCACGCCACTCGGCCTCGTCGAAATCCACCGCCAGGAAATAGCAGGTGTCGTCTTCCAGCAAGGGATACACCCCGACCGTATGCTCGCCGGCCAGGTGGTCGTAGATCACCGAGTCCGACAGCGGGATCAGCAGGCGCTTGCCGCAGTCGCCGCACTTGATGCGGGGTTTTTCGCAGACCCCGGCACGCCACTCGTTCCCGCAGGCCGGCGAGTAGCCGGTCTTGCCGGTGGTTTTGCTTTCCCATCGGACGGGATACACATCGGTTCGTCCGCGAAACAGACGGCGGAACAGTGCGACCTTCTCGCTGGTCGTGAGTCGCGACGGCTCTGGTTCTTGAACCAGCGTCTCCGGCGGGAGCGGCGGACGCCATTCGATGCCGTGAGATTCCAGTAGCGAAATCAGTCGGGCGTTCTCCAACTGCAACGCGGTAAGTTGATCATCCTGCACGGATCCAATTCTCCGACGACGCTCCACATGGTTGGCTGGCTACTGGCGGATGACGATCTTATCAGAAAAGTGGCCAACATACAAAAATGAAGTGCATTATTGCGCGCCTCGTGCATAATCAACAAATATTTTACGCGTCACAGGTGAATACGATGTTAGTCGAGTTCCGCATCAAGAACTTCCGCAGCTTGCGCGACGAGCAGGTGCTTAGCCTTGTTGCGTCCAAGGACAAGACCCTGCAGGACACTCACACGCTCGCCACCAACCTCAAGGCTGCGCCCAATCTGCTGAGGAGTGCCGTCCTCTACGGCGCCAACGCCAGCGGCAAGTCCAATCTCATCAAAGGACTTCAGTACATGCGCGGCGTGGTGATGGAGTCGGCCACCGTTATCCAGCCCGGTCAGACCTATGCTGTGCAGCCCTTCCGGCTCGATACCGAATCAGCCGGTCAGCCGACCGAGTTCGAAGTCACCTTCATTGTGAGCGGCGTGCGCTACCAGTATGGCTTTGCCATGACCCCGCAACGCATCGTGCGCGAGCACTTGCTGGTCTACAAGGCATTCAAGCCACAGCGCTGGTTCGAACGTGTTTTTGATGCCAAGGCCGGCAAGGACGTGTACGACTTCGGGCCTGGCCTCAAGGGTCCCAAAAACCTCTGGGAAAGCGCTACCCGGCCGAATGCCCTATTCCTGTCGATGGCGGTGCAACTCAACAGCGAGGCGCTGCGCCCCGTGTTCGACTGGTTTGCCAATGGCCTGGTGATTTTCAACGAGCAGGCCCAGCTCAGCCCGCAGGTGTCGATCCAAATGCTCAAGCAAGCCGAAGGTCGCAAGCAGATTTGCGACTTTCTCACCGCCGCCGACATCAGCATTGCCGATATCGAGGTCGTCACGCGCAAGGTGCCGGGGCAGGCCGTCCATTTCGATCTAGTGGGCGGCAAGACGGAGGTGCGCGCCGAAGAAATGGAAGAGCACCAGTTGCGCTTCTCCCACGTCACAGAACAAGGCCGGGCCGTGTTCGACCTGATGGACGAATCCAACGGCACACGTAATCTGCTGTTTCTCACCGGGCCGGTACTGGACATCCTGAGGAAGGGACTGACACTGGTCATCGATGAACTCGACACCAGTCTGCACACGCTGCTGGTACGCGAACTGGTGCGGCTGTTCCACCGGCCCGAGGCCAACACGGGGGGCGCGCAGCTGATCTTCACCACTCACGACACTTCGCTGCTCGATGCCCCGGATCTGTTTCGCCGCGACCAGGTTTGGTTTGTCGAGAAAGATCAGGAGCAGGCGTCCGCGTTGGTGGCTCTGTCCGAATTCAGCCCGCGCAAGAACGAAGCGCTGGAACGTGGTTACCTGATCGGCCGCTATGGCGGCGTGCCTTTCCTCCACTCCGACCTCGGGGTGAGGCACTGATGGCGCGCGACAACTCCCCTTGGGAGCGCCAGCGCAAGCAACTTGAACGCAAGCTGAATCGGCGCGCCAGTTATGACCGCATCCTGATCGTTTCCGAAGGCAGCAAGACGGAACCCAACTACTTCAGGGAAATTCGCGCCGCCAATCGGCTACACACTGCCAACGTCGAGGTCCAGCCCAGCGAGCTGGGGACGTCATCGATCCAGGTAGTCCAATATGCCAGGGAACTGTTCGAGAAGGGCGATCGGCATAAGCACATCCAGCCCCGTGCTTTCGAGCAGGTCTATGCCGTGTTCGACCGCGACGACCATGCCAGCTACTTTGATGCGTTGAATCTCGCCGCGTCGCTTGATGGCAAACTCAGGAACGACAACAAGCAGCCCGTCATCTTCAAAGCCATCGCGTCTGTGCCGAGCTTCGAGCTGTGGCTGCTGCTGCACTACGAGGACATTCAGGCTCCGCTGCATCGGGACGAAGCGATACAGCGTCTGAAGCAGTATTTCCCAGGCTACGAAAAGGGTGCGGCAGGAACGTTCGCCACAACGCGACAATACTTGGACATTGCTGCGCAGCGCGCAGGGCGGCTGGCAACCAGAGCCACAGCTTATGACGATCCAGAACCATTTACTGCCATCCCCGAGTTGGTGTTATTGCTGACCAACTTGCGCAGTGTATAGCGTGAAAGTCGCACGGCGACTTCTCGAAGCTCCCCTCTCCCGCAGGCGGGAGAGGGGCTGGGGGTGAGGGAAACGGGCATGACTTTCATGCTTCGGGGCGTCTTCTCAAAGTCATGTCCGTTAGGTGATGGATCAAGCAGCTTCCAGAGTGAACGGACCACATGAATGACGGCTCTATGTAAGGGATGATCGGCAGCAGTGGCCGGATTTCCGCCATTGCACCGAGACCCACCTGCCAGCCCAACCCGTCCCACGGTATCACGCCCCGGTCCGCGCGCCCGCCTCAACGCGCCTTGGGCTTGTCTTCCTTGGTGTGCCGCGGCCGCCGCTTCTCTTGCCGCTCGGCGGTGCGCTCCTGGCGCGGGGTCAGGTTGGAGGTCTCGCGCTTCTCGAAGGGGTTGTAGTTGGCCTTGAAGTCCACGCGCAAGGGGGTGCCCAGCAGGTTGAAGGCGGTGCGGAAGACGTTTTCCAGGTAGCGCTTGTAGGCGTCGGGCATGCCTTCCAGGTGGTTGCCGTGGATGACGATGATGGGCGGGTTGTTGCCGCCCTGGTGGGCGTACTTGGGCTTGGGCCGGAAGTTGCCGGCGCGCGGCGGCTGGTGCTGGGTGATGGCCTCCTGCAGCACGCGGGTGAGGCGTGGGGTGGAGAGCTTGGCCATGGCGGCGGCGTAGGCTTCGTCGACGGACTTCAGGACGCCGCCGACGCCGGTGCCCTTCAGCGCCGAGATGAAGTGGAAGCGGGCGAAGGTGAGGAAGTCCAGCTTGCGGTCGAGTTCGCGCTTGATCTGCTCGCGCTGGTAGTTGTCGAGGTCGTCCCATTTGTTGATGGCCACCACCAGGGCGCGGCCGGCTTCCAGGATGAAGCCGGCGAGGTGGGCGTCCTGGTCGGAGATCTCCTGGCGCGCGTCGAGGACCAGCACCACCACGTTGGCGTCCTCGATGGCCTGCAGGGTCTTGATGACCGAGAACTTCTCGATGGCTTCCGTCACCCGGCCCTTGCGCCGCACGCCGGCGGTGTCGATGAGGGTGTAGGGCTTGCCGGCGCGCTCGAAGTCGACGTAGATGGAATCGCGCGTGGTGCCGGGCTGGTCGAAGGCGATGACGCGCTCCTCGCCGACGAAGGTGTTGACCAGGGTGGACTTGCCGACGTTGGGCCGGCCGACGATGGCGATCTTGGGATGCTCGTCGTCGCCGGCCGCCTCGGGTTCCACCTCGAAGGGCTCCATGACCAGCTCGATGAGTTCGCGCACGCCCTCGCCGTGCGCGCCGGACACCGCCACCGGCTGGCCCAGGCCGAGTTCGTGGAACTCGGCGGTGACCACGCCGGCGTTCATGCCCTCGGTCTTGTTCACCGCCACCAGCACCGGGCGGCCGGTGCGTCGCAGCTTGTCGGCGATGATCTTGTCCTGCGGCGCCAGGCCGGCGCGGCCGTCCACCAGGAAGATGACGGCGTCGCCTTCCGCCACCGCCTGCAGGGTCTGCTTGGCCATCTCCGCCAGGATGCCGGTGTCCACCACCGGTTCGAAGCCGCCGGTATCCACGACCAGGAAGGGTTTGCCGCCGACGCGGCCGTGGCCGTAGTGGCGGTCGCGGGTCAGACCGGGCAGGTCATGCACGAGCGCGTCCCGCGTCTTCGTGAGCCGGTTGAACAGGGTGGACTTGCCGACGTTGGGCCGGCCGACCAGGACGATGGTGGGTTTCATGGTTGAGCGGGTAGCTTGTAGCCGGTAGCGGGTAGCTGGAAGTTTCCGCGCCGAAGGCGCGCATGCACTCAGCTACAAGCCACAGACTACCAGCTACTGGCCATTCCCGAGCTACTGGCCGCCGATCCTGAGCGCATACACCCCGCCGTTCGCGGTCTGCACCACGAGGCCGGACTTGAGGGGCAGCATGACGCCCCGGATGGGGCTGCCATCGGTGGCGGCGCGGGCGGCGAAGGCGCCGTCCTCGGCCTGGATCAGGTGGATGTGGCCCTGGTAGTCGCCCACCGCCACATACTTGCCGGCCACGGCGACCGGACTTGAAAGCTTGCGGTCGCGCAGCTTGTC
>JBBIIR010000187.1:0-4831 GCA_037446455.1 Hydrogenophilales bacterium
TGTTGCTGGAAGCCGTGGTGCACGCCGAATTCGGCGCTTTGCGGGTGCTGGCCACGCATCTGGAGTACTACTCGGCCTTACAGCGCGCCGCGCAGATCGACGCCATCCGCCAACTGCACGCCGAGGCCTGCGCGCACGCGCGCCGGCCGCGCAAGGGCGAGGCGGGCGGCAGTTTCGAGGTGTTCGCGCGGCCGGCGGCGGCGCTGCTGTGCGGCGACATGAATTTTCCCGCCACCGCGCCGGAACGCGCGCGCCTGCTGGCGCCCATGGCGTCCGCTGTGCCCGCCTTGCGCGACAGTTGGGAGGTGCTGCATCCCGGCATGCCGCACGCGCCCACGGTGGGCATCCATCCCGTGGATTTCGTCGACGCCCCGGCCTGCTTCGATTTCGTCTTCGTCGGCGAGGACCTGGCGCCCCGCCTCAAGGCGCACGGCATCGACGCGGAGACGACGGCCTCGGACCATCAGCCGGTGTGGGTGGAACTGGGCGAGTAATTTTCTTGGCGGGCACGATAGTTCTCGGTGATTCGCCAGGTGATCCGTATACTTCGCGCTCCCGCGTACCTCACCAATCAGTGCGCGGCGTCTTTTTCCTCTGATCATTCCGATCACTGATCCGTCTGCCTCGATTGGTGTCGCCAGCAAGGCGGCAGGCCGTCGCAGGAGTAGTGCATGTCATCCCCCGTTGTTTCTCAAGGCGGCGTCGTGTCCGCGAGCGCCACCGTGTCCGTCAAATTCACCGACCTCGGCCTGTCCGAGCCCCTGCTCAAGGCCGTGGCCGAAACCGGCTATACCACCCCCACCCCCATCCAGGCACAGGGCATCCCATTGGTGCTGAAGGGCGGCGACCTGCTCGCCGCGGCGCAGACCGGCACCGGCAAGACCGCCGGCTTCACCCTGCCCATCCTGCACCGTCTCACCGAGAGGCCGCTGACGCCGAAGAACGGCCGGCCGCGCTGCCTGATCCTGGTACCCACGCGCGAGCTCGCCGCCCAGGTGGAGGAATCCGTGCGCACCTACGGCAAGTACGTGCACCTGAAATCCATGGTCATGTTCGGCGGCGTCAACATCAATCCCCAGTTCGCCGCCCTGCGCGGCCGCGTCGACATCCTGGTGGCCACCCCCGGCCGCCTGCTCGACCACGTCGGCCAGAAGACCGTGGACCTGTCCGGCGTCGAAATCCTGGTGCTGGACGAGGCCGACCGCATGCTCGACATGGGCTTCATCCGCGACATCAAGAAGGTCATCGCCCTGGTGCCGAAGCAGCGCCAGAACCTGTTGTTCTCGGCCACCTTCTCCGACGAGATCAAGCTCCTGGCCAACGGCCTGCTCGACAACCCCGGCTGCATCGAGGTGGCGCGGCGCAACACGCCCACCGAGCTGGTGCGGCAGTCGGCGCACCTGGTGCCCCAGCATCACAAGAAGGACCTGCTCTCCCACCTCATCCGCCAGCACAACTGGCAGCAGGTGCTGGTGTTCACCCGCACCAAGCACGGCGCCAACAAGCTGGCCGAAAAACTGGTGAAGGACGGCATTCCCGCCGCCGCCATCCACGGCAACAAGAGCCAGGCGGCGCGCACCCGCGCGCTGGCCGACTTCAAGAGCGGGAAGCTGCAGGTACTGGTGGCCACCGACATCGCCGCGCGCGGCATCGACATCGACCAGTTGCCGCAGGTGGTCAACTTCGAACTGCCCAACGTGCCCGAGGACTACGTGCACCGCATCGGCCGCACCGGCCGGGCCGGCAGCGAGGGCGCGGCGGTATCCCTGGTGGACGCCGAGGAGATGGGCTACCTGAAGGACATCGAGCGCCTCATCAAGCGCGGCATCGCCCGCGTGGAGGTGGAGGGCTTCGTGCCGCCCGCCAAGCCGGCGGGCCATGTGCCGGAACGCGACGAGCGTCCACCGCGCCAGGGTCGTCCCGGTGGGCAGGGTAGGGGTGACGGACGCGGCCGAGGCCAGCCGGCCGGACGGCCCGGCAAGCCCGGCGGCACACCGCCACTCGCGCATGCCGGCACCACCAAGCCGGGTGCCCCGAAGCCTGCCGGGCCCAAGCCGGCGGCCAAGCCGCAAGCACCCCGCCCCGCCGCCAGCGGCGCTCCCACCCCCGGCCGGCGGGAATCCCACCAGAACCGGGGCCGGCCCGTGGCGGCGCTGTTCAGTCCCAAGTCGAAAACTGGAGATCACTAAATCCAGGTGGCTTCCCCCTTTGTAAAGGGGGGAATGTGCGTCCTGGATCGTTGTGCACGGAGTGTCATGGACCCCGCCAAACCCCTGTTCTCCTATCGTCCCTACTGGGCCAGGCGCTTCGGCGTGGCGCCCTTCCTGCCCATGTCGCGCAAGGAGATGGAGGCGCTGGGCTGGGACAGTTGCGACGTCATCCTGATCACCGGCGACGCCTACATCGACCATCCCAGCTTCGGCATGGCCCTGGTCGGGCGGCTGCTGGAGGCGCAGGGCTTCCGCGTCGGCATCATCAGCCAGCCGGACTGGAAGTCCGCCGACGCCTTCCGCGCCCTGGGCCGGCCCAACCTGTATTTCGGCGTCACCGCGGGCAACATGGATTCCATGGTCAACCGCTATACCTCCGACCGGAAGATCCGCTCCGACGACGCCTACACCGCCAACGCCGAACCCAACCGCCGCCCGGACCGGGCCGTCACCGTCTACGCCCAACGCTGCAAGGAAGCCTACAAGGAGGTGAACGTGGTCATCGGCGGCATCGAAGCCTCGCTGCGCCGCATCGCCCACTTCGACTACTGGTCCGACAAGGTGCGCCGCTCCGTGCTGCCGGATGCCAAGGCCGATCTGCTGCTGTTCGGCAACGCCGAGCGGGCCCTGGTGGAACTCGCCCATCGCCTCGCCGCCGGCGAACCCATCGAAAGCATCCGCGACCTGCGCGGCAGCGCCTTCATGGTCAGCCACGGCTGGAAGCCTTCCGACGAATGGCATGAACTGGATTCCCTGGCCATGGACACGCCGGGCAGGGTGGACCGGCATCCGGATCCGTATGCGGAGTTTCCCTCTCCCGGCGCTGCGCGCCACCCTCTCCCGCCTGCGGGCGAGGGTCCTTCTCACCCCTCCCCCGCAGGCGGGGGAGGGGATGGGGGAGAGGGAAAGACCGCCACGCCGGCCAAGCCAGTACCTGCCGACATCCTGGCCCACGCCCGTGACCTGCGCAGCCATCAAACCGACGCCGAGCACCTGCTCTGGGAAATCCTTCGCGCCAAGCGCTTCCTTGGCCTGAAATTCCGCCGCCAGCACCCGGTTGGCCGCTACATCCTGGATTTCCACTGCGACGAACTGAAACTGGCGGTCGAACTGGATGGCGGACAGCACGCGGATCAGCAAGCCTATGACGCTACCCGTAGCCAATTCCTGAGCGCGCAGGGCATCGAGGTATTGCGTTACTGGAATAACCAGATGCTTGGAGAGACGGAGGCGGTGCTGGAGTCGCTGTATCAGGCGGTGCAGCGAAAGGCGCCCTCTCCCCCGGCCCCTCCCCCCCAGGGGGAGGGGAGACAGGCGGCGCAGCTTCTGCGTTACATGCCGCGTGACCAGCGCCTCGCCGCCATTCACGCCGCCCGCGCCCACACCGTCATCCGCCTGCCGGCCTACGAGCAGGTGGAGAAGAACCCCATCCTCTACGCCCACGCCTCCCGCGTCTTCCACCTGGAATCCAATCCCGGCAACGCCCGCGCCATGGCGCAGGCGCACGGCGAGCGCGACGTCTGGCTGAACCCGCCGCCGATTCCGCTGACCACGCCGGAGATGGACGCGATTTACGACCTGCCCTATGCCCGCGCGCCCCACCCAAGCTACGGCGAGGCGAAGATTCCCGCCTGGGAGATGATCCGCTTCTCGGTGAACATCATGCGCGGCTGCTTCGGCGGCTGCACCTTCTGCTCCATCACCGAGCACGAGGGGCGCATCATCCAGAGCCGTTCGGAGGCATCCATCCTCAAAGAGGTGGAGGCCATCCGCGACAAGACGCCGGGCTTCACCGGCATCATCTCCGACCTGGGCGGGCCCACCGCCAACATGTACCGCCTGGCCTGCAAGGATCCGAAGATCGAATCCGCCTGCCGGCGCCTGTCCTGCGTGTTCCCGGACATTTGCGAGAACCTGTCCACCGACCACGGCCCCCTGATCCAGCTCTACCGCAAGGCCCGCGCCCTGCCGGGCATCAAGAAGGTGCTCATCGGCTCCGGCGTGCGCTACGACCTGGCGGTGAAGTCGCCGGAATACGTGAAGGAACTGGTCACCCATCACGTCGGCGGCTACCTCAAGATCGCCCCCGAACACACCGAGGACGGCCCGCTGCAACACATGATGAAGCCGGGCATCGGCACCTACGAGCGCTTCAAGCAACTGTTCGAGAAGTACTCGAAGGAGGCGGGCAAGGAGCAATACCTCATCCCCTACTTCATCGCCGCCCACCCGGGCACCACGGACGAGGACATGCTCAATCTGGCCCTCTGGCTGAAGGCGAACAACTTCCGCCTGGACCAGGTGCAGACCTTCCTGCCCACCCCCATGGCCCTCGCCACCGCCATGTACCACACCGGCAAGAACCCGTTGAAGCGGGTGCTGCGCGGTGGCCAGGACGTCCCCGTCGTCACCCAGGGCCGTATCCGCCGCCTGCACAAGGCCTTTCTGCGCTACCACGACCCGGAAAACTGGCCCCTGCTGCGCGATGCCCTCAGGGAAATGGGCCGCGAAGACCTCATCGGCAACAGCAAGAAGCACCTCATCCCCAGCTTCCAGCCCGCCGGCACCGGGCGGCGCTACGGCGCCGAACGGCCCGCGACGCGCGAGGAGGGCGGGGCGCC
>JBBIIR010000188.1:0-4813 GCA_037446455.1 Hydrogenophilales bacterium
CAGCCGGGTCTCCGGCAGGGGTTTGCGGAAGGCGAAGACGATGACGTTGCCCTTTTTCTCGGCGGGCAGTTGCAGGGTGTGCTCGCCGAAGGCGCGCGCGATGCGGTCGTGGTAGCGCGGGTAGTGGGCGTCCGACCCCCACAGGTTGAAGGCCGCCACGCCGCCCGGCCGCAGCATGGCATGGCAGGCGCGATAGAACTCCGGGCTGGCGAGATCCTCGACGATGCGCTTGGCGTCGTAGCCGTCCACCAGCAGCACGTCCTGGCTGTCCGGGTGCGCGTGCACGAAGGCGGCGCCGTCCCCGGTGCGCACGCTGAGGCGCTCGTCATCCTGGGGCAGCAGGAAGTAGCCGCGGGCGGCGGCCACCACTTCGGCGTGGATTTCCAGGGCGGTCAGCCGGCTGTCGGGCAGATGGCGATGCATGTATTTGGCGAGCGAGCCGCCGCCCAGGCCGATCAGGGCGATGTCGCGCGGCTCCGGCACGAACAGCAGGAAGGCCAGCATGGCGCGCGTGTATTCCAGTTCCAGGGCGAAGGGATCCTTCAGGCGCATGGCGCTTTGCACCGCCGGGCCGCCCAGGTGCAGATAGCGGACGCCGTCGCGCTCGCTGATCTCGACCATTGCGCGCGCGCGGGCATGCCGGCGGGAAAGGAAACTCATGGCGAATCAAACGGGCTGGGGATGGGGTGGCGGATTCTACCCGCGCATGGCGGGACAGGCCTGCCATTGCCGCGCCAGACCGGGTTCGCGCGGGCCGGCCGGGGAGATGGAGTAAAATGCGGGCGACGCGGGTTATCCGCCGCAAGCAACCGGTTTACACAAGGATGTGGCCCATGAATATCGAACAGGCGCGCTTCAACATGGTGGAACAGCAGATCCGGCCCTGGGAAGTGCTCGACCAGAAGGTGCTGGACCTGCTTTTCAAGGTCCGCCGCGAGGACTACGCGCCCCCCGTCTACCGCTCCCTGGCCTTCGTCGACATGGAAATTCCCATCGGTCACAACGAGGTCATGTGGGCGCCGAAGATCGAGGCGCGGGTGCTGCAGGCGCTGCGTGTCGGCCCGCACGAGCGCGTGCTGGAAGTGGGTACGGGCAGCGGCTACTTCACCGCCCTGCTGGCCAGCCAGGCGGGCGTGGTGGTGACGGTCGAACTGCATGCCGACCTGAAGGAACAGGCGGAGCAGAAGTTTCGCGCGCATGGGCTCACCAACATCCAGACCCGCCTTGGCGACGCGGCGCGCGATTGGGCCGAGGACGGCGCCTTCGACGTCATCGTCCTCACCGGCTCCTCGCCTCTGCTGCCGGCGGCGTACTTGCAGCGCCTGAATCCGGGTGGGCGCCTGTTCGCGCCGCTGGGGGAGGGGCCCATCATGTCCGCCAGCCTGGTTCAGCTGACGGCGGCCGGCACGCACCGCACCGACCGGCTGTTCGAAACCCGCGTGCAACCCCTGCGGCATGCGCTGGAGCCGGAGCGCTTCTCGTTCTGAGCATGCGCCATCTGCATCCGCGCGAACTCAAGGCCTGGCTCGACGACCCGCGGAGGGACAACCCCCATTTGCTGGACGTGCGGGAACCCTGGGAGTTCGAACGCTGCCATATCGAAGGCTCGGAACTCCTGCCCATGTCGGGCATTCCCAGCCGCTTCGGCCAGCTCGACCCGCGACGCGAGACGGTGGTGATCTGTCATCATGGCGTGCGCAGCTTCCATGTCGCGCGTTTCCTGGAGCACAACGGTTTCACCGAGGTGATCAACCTGACGGGGGGCGTCGATGCCTGGGCCAAGGAAGTCGATCCGCACATGCCTTTGTACTGAGATGAAGATGCCACGCAACCTCCTCACCGCCCTTGCGCTTGCCGTCGGCGCCTTGCTGGCCGCGCCGGTGGCGGTCGGCGCGAACCTGGGCGAGATCTACAACCTGGCCCGCGGCAATGACGCCAAGCTCGCCGCGGCGCGCGAGGCCTATCGGGCGAATCTCGAGAAACTGCCGCAGGGCCGGGCCGGCCTGCTGCCCAACCTTTCCCTGTCTGCCAGTTACTTCGACAACCGCGCGGATGCCAGTCCGGGGGTGACCACCCACACGGCGCCCTACGGCTATCGCCTGCAGCTGGTACAGCCGCTGTACCGCAAGCAGAACCTGGAGGTCTACGAACAGGCCAGGATCCAGGTCCTGCTCGGCGAACAGCGGTTGCGCCTGGCTGAACAGGAACTCCTGCTGCGCAGCGCCACCGCCTATTTCGACGTGCTGCAGGCGGAGGACAATCTGGCCACCGCGCAGGCGCAGAAGGCGGCCTTCGCCGAACAACTGGCGCAGGCGCGCAAGAGCTTCGAGGTGGGCGCCGCCACCATCACCGACACGCACGAGGCGCAGGCCCGCTTCGATCTCACCACCGCCCAGGAAATCGCCGCGCTCAATGAGCTGGAAATCAAGCGGCGCGCCCTGGAAAGGATCATCGGCGCCGAGGCGCCGCGCCTGGCCAGACTCGCCGAGGGCGCCGCCATGCCCCTGCCGGAGCCCGCCAACATGGATGCCTGGGTCAAGCAGTCCGAGGAGGCCAGCCTGGCTGTCGCGAGCTTGCGTTCCGGCCTCGAACTGGCCCGTCGCGAGGTGCGACGGCAGCGCGGCGGCTATCTGCCCAGCGTCGATTTACAGGCGAGCTACGCCGACAACCGCAATACCTCCACCAATCTTGCCGGCACCGAGATCGATACGCGCAGCAGCCAGATCGGCGTGGTGCTGGGCTGGAACCTGTTCGAGGGCGGCGCCACCGACTCGCGTGTGCGGGAAGCCGTCGCCAACCAGGAAAGGGCGCGCCACGAGCTCGAGGATGCGCGCCGCCAGTCCCGCCTGGACGCGCGCCAGGGCTTCCTCGGCGTGATGTCCGGCGACGCCCAGGCGCGCGCGCTCGGGCAGGCCCTGGTGTCCAGCGAGGCGCAACTCAAGTCCACCAAGCTCGGCCTGGAGGTGGGCGTGCGCACGCGGGTCGATCTGTTGAACGCGCAGCAGCAGTACTTCTCCACCCAGCGCGATCTCTCCGCCGCGCGCTACCGTACCGTGCTGTCCGGCCTGCAACTCAAGGCCGCCGCCGGCGTCCTCGGCGAGCACGACGTGAAAGCGGTCGACGCGCTGCTGCGCGAATAAGGTTTTTCTTCCCGGGGCGTTGCTCAGTCGCGGCGGTTCGTGCCGCCGCCGCGGTCCAGGGCCGCCTCGATGAGGGTCATTACCCGCCGCGTGGCGCCACGGTTTTCCGCGCTGAAGCGCAGTCCGGCCGCCGCCATCGCCGCGCGCCGTTCGGGGGAATCGCGCAGTTCCGCCACCGCCGAAACGAGGTCGTCCACATCGCGCACGCGCCGGGCGCAGCCCGCCGCCACCGCCTGGTCCGCGGCGTCGAGGAAATTCCAGGTATGCGGACCGATGAGGGCCGGGCATCCCGCCGCCGCGGCCTCGATCAGGTTCTGTCCGCCGAAGGGCAGCAGACTGCCGCCGACATAGGCGAGATCGGCGGCGGCGTAATAGGCGGCCAGTTCGCCCATGCTGTCGCCGAGGAAGACACGGATATGCTCGGTCGCCATGTCCGGGGCGCCGCGCCGCGCCCAGGGCAGTCCGCGTTGCCCGATGATGCGCGCGACTTCCTCGAAGCGTTGCGGGTGGCGCGGCACAATCACCAGCAGACCATCCTCCAGACCCAACCGCTCCAGCGCGTCCAGCAACAGCGCCTCCTCGCCATCCCGCGTGCTGGCCGCCAGGAAGACGAAGCGGCCGGCGAACAGTCGGCGCAGTGCCTCGGCTTTATTGACGGTGTCTTCCGGCGGCGTGACGTCGAATTTCACGTTGCCGGTGACCTGGACCCGGGCGCCGCCCAGGGCCGCCAGGCGTGCCGCGTCGTCGGCGGTCTGCGCGGCGATGGCGTACAGGCTGGCCAAGGCCGGGCGGACAAGACGCGCGATGCGCCCGTAGCCGCGCGCGGATTTCTCCGACAGCCGCGCATTGACCAGCAGCACGGGGATGCCCAGGCGCGCGCAGGCCGCAAACAGATTGGGCCAGATCTCCGTCTCCATGACCACGCACAGGCTGGGTTGCGTTCGCGCGAGGAAGAGGCGCACCAAAGGCGGGAAGTCATAGGCCAGATAGGTTTGCGTCACGCGCTCCGCGAAAAGCTCCCGGCCAGTGGCGCGCCCGGTGGGCGTGATGTGGCTGAGCAGGATTTCATGCTCCGGGTAACGGGCAAGCAGCGCCTTGACCAGCGGTTCCGCCGCCCGCGTCTCGCCCACCGACACGGCGTGCACCAGGATGCGCGGCCGCGCGCCCCGTCTAGGCCCCCAGCCCAGCCGCTCGCGCCAATGCCGCAGATAATCCGGCTGGCGCAGGGCGCGCCAGACCAGGTAGAGGAATAGCAGGGGCAGGGTGAACAGCCAGGCCGTCGAGTACAGCAGTCGCATTCGCGGATTGTAGCCACGGGGCGGAGCCGGGGCAGAATGATAAAATTCACCACCGAATGGGCGGGGCAGGGAGGTGGTTGATTACGTGAATCAGCACCACCGCACTTGTTTTTATTTCATTCTTGACACGGCATCTTGATGAAAAAAATCGCACTCATCACCGGCATCACCGGCCAGGACGGCGCCTACCTCGCCGAATTCCTGCTCAACAAAGGCTATGAAGTGCACGGCATCAAGCGCCGCACCAGCCTGTTCAACACCGACCGCATCGACCACCTCTACCAAGACCGCCACGAGAAGAACGTCCGCTTCTTCCTTCACCACGGCGACATGACGGATTCAAGCAGCCTGATCCGCATCATCCAGCAGATCCAG
>JBBIIR010000189.1:0-4798 GCA_037446455.1 Hydrogenophilales bacterium
CGACCTGGAGCGGCTCAACGCTATCCTGGCTCAGGCCAGGCCCGGCACGCCGGCCCGGGCGGAAGCGCCCCCCGAACTGGCCGCCATGCTGCAGGATGCCGCCCGTCTTGCCGAACTGGGGGAGGGGCTTTTCAACCCCGCCATCGGCAATCTGGTGCGGTTGTGGGGCTTTCATACCGACAGCTTCGAGCCGCGCCTGCCCGACGCCGGGGCCGTCGAGGAACTGGTGCGGGCGAATCCGCGCATGACCGACCTGATCATCGACGGCGGCCATGTCACCGGCACGAATCCGGCCGTGCGCCTGGATTTGGGCGGCTACGCCAAGGGCTACGCCCTGGACCGGGCGGCCGCCTACCTGCGCAGCCAGGACGTGCAGAACGCCCTCGTCAACATCGGCGGCAACATCCTCGCGCTGGGATCCAAGGGCGGCACGCCCTGGCGGGTCGGCATCCAGCATCCGCGCCGGGCCGGGGCGCTGGCCACCCTGGAGTTGAAGGACGGCGAGGCCATCGGCACTTCCGGCGATTACCAGCGTTACTTCGAACTGGACGGGCGGCGCTATTGCCACCTCATCGACCCGCGCGACGGCCGGCCGGTCGAGCATACCCGCGCGCTCACCGTCGTCGCCCGCGGCGAGCGCGCCGGCACCCTCTCGGACGTGGCCAGCAAGCCGCTGTTCATCGCCGGTCCGCAGGACTGGCGGCGCCTGGCCGCGCGCCTGGGTATCGAGGAAGTCCTGCGCATCGACGCTACGGGGCGGGTCTGGGTGACGCGCGGGCTGAACGACCGCTTGTCCTGGGAAAAGGGCCTTCCGCCGGCGACCCTTGTCGATTGAGCGTGCTTGGAGGTAGCTTAGCGTGCAAGTCGCACGGCGACTTCTCGAAGCTCCCCTCTCCCGCAGGCGGGAGAGGGGCTGGGGGTGAGGGAAACGGACATGACTTTCATGCTTCGGGGCGTCTTCTCAAAGTCATGTCCGTTAGCGTGCAAGTCGCGTAGCGACTTCTCGAAGCTCCCCTCTCCCGCATGCGGGGCGAGAGGGGAATTCGGAATGCACAGCATTCCGCCCTCGCAGCCGGCTGGCGATGCATCGCCAGCCGTGGGGCGCGGAGCGGGGGCTGGGGGTGAGGGAACCAGATCATGTATGCGTGGAAGAGCTATTTCGTCGTGCAGGCCGACTACCAGCACTGGGCCAACGAGGTCATGTTTTCCGCCCTGGACCATCTCCAGGCCGAGGTCCTCGCCAGCGACCAGGGCCTGTTTTTCCGCAGCATCCACCACACCGTCGACCACACCCTGGTGGCCAGCCAGTCTTGGCAGGCACGTCTGCGGGGAGAACACCTGCCGGTCAACTACCGCGTCATCCACCACCCGGAGTGGCGCGAGCTGAAGACCGCCCTGCGGCGCGAAACGCGGCGCCTGCAAGCCTGGCTGGAAGCCCAGCCGGAGGAGTACTTCGACGCGCAGATCCAGTTCCTGGGCGGCGACGGCAAGACGCGGGCGATGTGGACGCGCGACGCCCTGACGCACCTGTTCACGCATTACGCGCATCATCGCGGCCAGGTGTCCGCGGTCGCCACGCGTCTGGGCGCGCCCTGCCCGGAAATGGATTTCGTCCTCTACAAACGCGAGATGGAGCGCCTGCTCAGCGAGCCGCGGCAGGCGCCGGCGCCGCCAGCAGAGGGGTGATGAGGTCGTCGAGGCGGCCGGCGTGTACCTGGCCGGCCACCTTGTGGCGCAGCATGCCGTCGCGATCCACCACGAAGGACAGCGGCACCCGGTTGACCCCGCCGAAAGCGGCGGTGGCGGCCTGATTGGCCAGGGGCGCCGGAAAGGTGTAGCCCTCCGCGCGCATGAAGGCATCCACCTCGGCCTGGGATTTATCCAGGCTGTAGGCGACAATCGCGAAGCCCTTCTCCCGGTTTTCCCGATAGAACGTCTCCATGGCCGGCATTTCATGGCGGCAGTAGGGGCACCAGGTGGCCCAGAAGTTGACCAGCACGACCTGTCCGCGCAGGGCGGACAACTCCGGCAGGTCGGGGGCCGGCTGGTGCAATGCGTCGACGAAGGCCGGCGGGCGGAACCAGAGGTACACGATCAGGCCGATGAGGATGGCCGTGACCGGACTGGGGGTCAGTTTCTTGAGGAATTCCCGTGTCGTCATCGGATAAACCCAAACGCAGCATTCTTTCCATCAAACCCGACACGGGGGGGGAGAAGCAAGTTCCCGCCGACCGACCGCCGGTACGCGGCCGCCACCGCGCGCCCAAACGTCCCAGCCTGGCGGACAAGGTCGCGCAACCGGCGCCCGCCGCCAAGGCCGCGGCAGAAACTGAAGCGGCGCCCCCGGTTCCGCGCCGGCGCGCCAAGCCCGCGTCTTCCGGCGAGCCCGTTCCCACGCGAGGGGCGCCGCGCGGCGAGCGGCCGCCGCGCACCGAAAAAACCACGCGCCGGGCGGACAAGCCGCCGCCCCGCGCCGCCCGGCGGGAACATTTCTTCGCGCCCTGCGCCAAGGGACTGGAAGCCGAACTGCTCAAGGAAATCGTCGACCTGGGCGCCGACGAGGCGCTGCCGGCCGCCGGCGGCGTCGCCTTCCGCGGCGGCATGGCCCTGGGCTGGAAGGTGAATCTGTGGAGCCGGCTGGCCGTGCGCGTGCTGTGGCGGGTGGCGGAGGGCCGCTACCGCATGGAGGACGACCTCTATCGCGGCGCCCTGACCGTGGATTGGCCGGAGCTGTTCGACGTCGCCCGCACCCTGGCCGTCACCACGGTGGGCCGCAACAGCCCTCTGAAAAGCCTCAATTTCGTCAGCCTGAAGATCAAGGACGCGGTCTGCGACCGCTTTCGCGAGGCCACCGGCCAGCGGCCCAGCGTGGATACCCGCGAACCCGCCGTGCCCCTGGTGGCCTATCTCACCGACGAGCGCTATTCGATCTACATCGACCTCTCCGGCGAACCCCTCAATCGGCGCGGTTACCGGGTGCAGGCCGCCGCCGCGCCGCTGAACGAGAACCTGGCGGCGGGCCTGCTGAAGCTGGCCGGCTGGCGGCCGGGCATCCCCCTCTACGATCCCATGATGGGCGGCGGCACCCTGCTGCTGGAAGCGGGACTCATGGCCCTCAACATCGCCCCCGGCCTGAAGCGGCATTTCGCCTTCGAGAACCTGAAGAATTTCGACAGGGTGGAATGGCAACGCCTGCGCAAGGACGCCCAGGCCGCCATGGCGGAGCCGCATCCCCTGCCCATCTTCGGCTCCGACATCGACCCGCTCATGGTGCGCGCCGCCGGCCTCAACCTGAAGGCGGCGGGCCTGCTCGATTGCGTGCGCATCATGGAAGCGGACTTCCTCAACGTGAATCCCCCCGCCCCCGGCGGCCTCATCGTCAGCAACCCGCCTTACGGCGTGCGCCTGTCCACCGAGGACATGGCCACCTTCTACCGGGACATCGGCGACAACCTGAAGCAGCATTTCCCGGGCTGGACCGCCTACCTGCTGTCCGCCGACGCGGAGTTGCCCAAGCGGATCGGCCTCAGCGCGAGCCGGCGCACGCCCCTGTTCAACGGACCGCTGGAATGCCGGTTTTACGAATACAGGCTGGTCGCGGGCGGCAACCGGGGATAGGCGGGCGGTAACGGGAAAGGGCGGCACAACCTGCCCTTGCAGAGGAAATTTTCTGGCGCGCCCGGCGCGATTCGAACGCACGACCCCTGCCTTCGGAGGGCAGTACTCTATCCAGCTGAGCTACGGGCGCCACGGGGGCCGGAGAATAGCACAGGCCGCTTTCGGGATGCAGGGGATAACCCTTATAATCACGCGATTTTTCAATCCAAGCCGCAGGGACCGTACCATGGCCGAGCACGTCGAAATGACCAAGACCACCCCGAAGGATTTTTTGTACGCCACCCTGGGCGGTCTGTTCGCACCCGGTCTGGCGATCGTCCTCATCGTCCTGCTGTTGCTCGGCATCCAGGGCCGCATGGGGCAGCCGGACGCGGCGCCGTTGTCCGACCAGGCGGTGCGCGAACGCATCCAGCCCTTCGGCAAGTCCCTCGCCGTCGACCCCAACGCGCCCAAAGTGGAGCGCACCGGCGAACAGGTCTACATCGAGGTGTGCGCCGGCTGCCACGACTCCGGCGCGCTCGGCTCGCCCAAGCACAAGGAGCGCGCGGACTGGGGCAAGCGTCTGGCCGGCGGCTATGACACCCTGCTCACACATGCCATCAAGGGTTTCAACAAGATGCCCGCGCGCGGCGGCGACCCCGATCTCAGCGATCTGGAAGTGGCGCGCGGCGTGGTCTACATGGCCAACGCGGTCGGCGCCAGTTTCGAGGCGACTCTGAAGAAAGAACCGGAACCCACCGCCGCCGAACTGGCGCGCGGCAAGGCGGTGTACGCCGACAACTGCGCGAGCTGCCATGACACCGGCATCACCGGCGCGCAGAAACTCGGCGACGCCAAGGCCTGGGCCGCGCTGATCAAGGAAGGCAAGGAATATCTCTATGCCGCCGCCATCAACGGCAGCTTCGGCGGCCCGGCGAAGGGCGGCAACGAGAAGCTGTCCGACGCCGATACCCGCCTGGCGGTGGACTATATGGTGGCGGAAGCCAAACTGGCCATCGAAGCGGCGGCGAAACAGCCCGCCAAGCAAGCGGCCCAGGCCAAGTAAGCCCGCCTTGGTCGAGAACGCGGCCCGCGGGCCGCGTTTTTATGTGCGCCCGGCACGGGCGCACTCTTGGAGGTGAAAGTCCTCCCGTAAGTTGATCACAGCGAACGAAGCGAAGCGCAACTGCATGAGGGTGAC
>JBBIIR010000190.1:0-4790 GCA_037446455.1 Hydrogenophilales bacterium
GGGGTTCGCGGAGCATGCTCCGCGCCCGCCGAACGGCCCCGGAATGCAGTCCGGGGCGCGCCCTGCAAGGGAGGGAAACGGACATGACTTTCATGCTTCGGGGCGTCTTCTCAAAGTCATGTCCGTTAGACCCGCTTTTCCACCCACCACAGCGCCAGCATCGCGGCCAGAGTGATGCTGAGGATGGGGGTGAGCGCGGCCGCCGGGGCCGGCCAGTCCTGCAGCTGGGCAAGCTGGGACGCCATGCGATTGGCGAGATGGAAACCGAGCCCGAGCAGAATACCCAGCAGCAGACGGCCGCCGGCGCCGCCCACGCGGGGCGGACGGAAGGCGAAGGCCAGGGCCAGCAGCAACATGGCCGGCGCCGCCAGCGGATAGGCCAGCTTGCCCCACAGCGCGAGGCGATAACGTTCGGCGTCCTGCTTGTTCTCGTCGAGATGGCCGATGTAGGCATGCAGGGCGGTGATGGACATTTTCTGCGGCGCCACCATGAGGACCGTCAGCAGATCCGGGGTCACCGCACTGTCCCAGCGTTGATCCGGCTCCAGCGCCGTGCGGGTGCTGCGCTCGCCGATGACGGTCTGCGACACGCCCCGCAGCATCCAATAACCGTCCCGCCAATCGGCGCGCTCCGCCTGGCGCAGCGCGCGCAGGCGAAAATCCTCGTCGAATTCGAACAGACGGACCCCCACCAGGACGGCATCCGGGGAAATTTCCCGGATGTTGATGAAGGTGCGGCCATCCTTGGCCCACAGGCCAGTGCGGAAATCCTGCGCGACCACACCCTTGGTGGCGCGCACTTTCACTTGCTGCGCGGCCTGGTCGGCATGGGGGGTGACGAACTCACCGAACAGCAGGGCGGCCGTTCCCAGCAACAGGCCCAGCCCCACCATCCAGAGGGCGAGGCGCGGCGTGGCCAGGCCGGAAGCCCGCATGACGGTGAATTCGGACGCCAGCGCCATCCGGTTCCAGGCAAAGAGAGCGCCTACCAGCATGGCGATGGGCAGCAGTTCGTAGATCCGTCCGGGAATGTTCATGAGCACATACAGGGTGGCCGTGACCGGCGTGTAGGTCTCGGTATGGGCGTCCTTCAGCTCGGCGATGAAATCAAAAAAGGTGAACAGGGCGGTGAGGGCGAGCAGGGCGAGCAGCGTGGAAGCCAGGATTTCCCGCGTCACATAGCGAAACAGGGTGCTCATTTCGCCCAGGGGCCCTTGAACCGGTACCAGAAGTAAGCCGCCACCAGGAGCAACATGGCGCCGTGCACCAGGACCAGGCTCTGGCCGGCGCTCATGACCGAGCGCGACACCCAGCCCTGCGACAGGCCCACCACGTTGGCATAGGCGGCATAAACGAGAATGGCGAACACCACGTTGAGGGAGCGTCCCGCGCGCGGATTCACGTAACTGAGGGGGATCGCCAGCACGCAAAGGATGAGGGCGATGAGGGGATAGCCCAGACGCGACACCCACTCCCCCATGTGGCGGGGAACCGGGTTCCGCCATAACTGGGCGACGCCCATCATGCGCGGCAGCGTACCGCGCTCGATCACCTCCTGGGGCGGGATGCGCAGGCCATAGCGTTCATAGGCCACCATCCAGAAATCGGCCTCGCCGGGCACGCCCTCGTAGCGCCTGCCCTGCTCCAGCACGAGGAAGCTGTCGCCGTTGTCCATGCTCTGGACGCTGCCCTGGCGGGCCACGGTCACCCCCATGCGACCGCGATCCCGCGAGTAGATGAAAACGTTGCCGACCTGTTTTCGGTCGGAATCGAGGCGTTCGACGAACACCACGCGACTGCCCTGCCGGTCTTCGACGAAGACACCCGGCGTAAGGGTGGCGACCTGTTCCCGCACTTGCAGAATCTGCTCGTAGTCCGCCTGCATGCGCACCCCCCAGGGCACGCCTTCCAGACTGACCAAAGCAATGATCAACACCACCGGCAGGCTGAAACGCAGCACCGGACGTATCCAGCCGAGGGGGCCGACACCGGCGTTCATCCAGATCACCGCCTCGCTGTCGCGCCACAGGCGATTGAGGCAGACGAAGACGCCGATGAACAGGGACAGCGACAACAGCACCGGCAGGAAGCGCAGAAATCCGAAGCCCAGCATCGGCAGCACCGCCTCGCCGGCGATGTCGCCCAGCGCCGCCTTGCCGAGCACGCGCACCAGCAACACCACCACCAGGATGGCGCTCATGGCGGCGAAGGCCATGGCGGCGCTGGCGACCATCTCGCGGGTAAGGGCGCGTTCGTAGCGCAGCATGCTTTGACTAGCGCCGACCGGGCTGCGGATAATCCGGTGCGGATGCGGTCGCTGTCGACCGCGCGGGGAACAAGGTTCGAGCAAGCATTTCAGGAGTTCACATGGAAATCGGCATCAAGAGCGGCAATCCGGAAAAACAGCGCGGCGCCTGCGTGGTCGTCGGCGTCTTCGAGCATCGCAAGCCGAGCTTCGCCGCGGAGATTCTGGACGCCGCCGCGGGCGGTTATCTGGCCGACATTCTCCGGCGCGGCGACATGGACGGCAAGCCGGGCGCTTCGCTGCTGCTGCACAACGTGCCCGGCCTGCTCTGCGACCGCGTCCTGCTGGTGGGTTTAGGCAAGGAACGGGAATTCCGCGAGCGGGCCTACCGGGACGCCGTGCGCGACACCATCAAGACCCTGGCCGGCCTGGGCCTCACCGAGGCCACCCTGTACCTGACCGAACTGCCGGTGCGCAAACGCGACCTGGCCTGGAATGTCGAACAGGCCGTCGTCGTCGCCGAGGAGGCCGTGTACCGCTTCGACCGGCTCAAGAGCAAGCCCGAGGCGGCCCGCAAGACCTTGCGCAAGCTGACCCTGGCCGTGCCGCGCCGCGGCGAACTGGCCATCGGCGAGGCCGCCGCCGCGCGCGGCAAGGCCATCGCCGCCGGCATGAATCTGGCCAAGGATCTCGGCAACCTGCCCGGCAACGTCTGCACACCCACCTACCTCGCCGAACAGGCCAAGGCCATGGCGAAGGAAATGGGCATCGGCATCCGCGTGCTGGAAGGCCCCGAGATCGAGAAGCTCGGCATGGGTTCCTTCCTTTCCGTCGCCAAGGGCAGCGACGAGCCGCCGCGCTTCATCGTCCTGGATTACCGGGGCGGCGGGAAAAAGGACAAGCCCGTGGTGCTGGTGGGCAAGGGCATCACCTTCGATTCGGGCGGCATTTCCATCAAGCCGGCGGCCGAGATGGACGAGATGAAATACGACATGTGCGGCGCCGCCTCGGTGCTGGGCGCGCTGCGCGCGGCGGCCGAGCTGAAGCTGCCGCTCAACGTGACGGGCCTCATCCCGACCTGCGAGAACCTGCCCTCGGGGCGCGCCAACAAGCCGGGCGACGTGGTCACCTCCATGTCCGGGCAGACCATCGAGGTGCTCAACACCGATGCCGAGGGCCGACTCATCCTGTGCGACGCCCTCACCTACGCCGAAAGGCTGGAGCCCGCCTGCGTGGTGGACATCGCCACCCTCACCGGCTCCTGCGTCATCGCCCTCGGCCATGTGGCCAGCGGCCTGCTGGCCAACAACGACGCGCTGGCGCGGGAACTGCTGCACGCCGGCGAGTCGTCCTTTGACCGCTGCTGGCAGTTGCCGCTGTGGGACGAATACGCGGAACAGCTGAAGAGCAACTTCGCCGACCTGGCCAACATCGGCGGCCGCCCCGCCGGCACCATCACCGCCGCCGCCTTCCTGGGCAAGTTCGCGAGCAAGTACGCCTGGGCGCATCTGGACATCGCCGGCACCGCCTGGAAATCCGGCAAGGACAAGGGCGGCACCGGCCGGCCGGTGCCGCTGCTGGTGCACTTTCTGGCTAAGCGGGCCGGGGTGAAGTAGCGGGGACTGAGGACTGAGGAAAGCTAATGCATCGCCGATGCATACATGCACTCGCTACTCAGTCCTCGCCACTCAGTCCTTCCCCGGCTCCAGCAGCGTGTCGCGCGCCTCGGGCAACAAGTCCGGGTAGTCGCGCGAGCTGTGCAGGCCGCGGCTCTCGTGGCGGGCGCGGGCGCAGCGCACGATGAGGTCGGCGGTGAGCACCAGGTTGCGCAATTCGACGAGGTCGTTGCTCACCCGGAAATTGCTGTAGTACTCGGATATTTCCTCGTTGAGCAGCCGCAAGCGGTGCGCGGCCCGCTCCAGGCGCTTGGTGGTGCGCACGATGCCGACGTAGTCCCACATGAAGCGGCGCAGTTCATGCCAGTTGTGGGCGATGACGATTTCCTCGTCGGCGTCCGTCACCCGGCTCTCGTCCCAGTCCGGCAGCGCCTCCGCCGGCCGGCCCGGCAGTTCGGCGATGTGCGCCGCCGCGGCGCGGCCGTACACCAGGCATTCCAGCAGCGAGTTGCTGGCCAGGCGATTGGCGCCGTGCAGGCCGGTGCAGGCCGCCTCGCCAATGGCGTAAAGACGTTCCGCGTCGGTGCGGCCATGCCGGTCGACGCGCACGCCGCCGCAGGTGTAATGCGCGGCCGGCGCCACCGGAATCCACTCGCGCGTGATGTCGATGCCCAGTTCCAGGCAGCGCGCGTGTATGGTGGGAAAATGGCCGACGATGAATTTGGCGGGCTTGTGCGTGATGTCGAGATAGACGCAATCCAGGCCGCGCTTCTTCATCTCGAAGTCGATGGCGCGGGCCACCACGTCCCTGGGCGCGAGTTCCCCGCGTTCGTCGTGCTCGGACATGAAGCGGCTGCCGTCCGGCAGGCGCAGGATGGCGCCCTCGCCGCGCATCGCCTCGGTGATGAGGAAGGATTTCGCGTGCGGGT
>JBBIIR010000191.1:0-4776 GCA_037446455.1 Hydrogenophilales bacterium
TGGGGATCCTGGGGAAGCAGCCAGATCGGCAGTTCGAAGGTCTTCGCGTATTCCATGGCGCGCAGCAGCACCTGGGTGTCGACCAGGGGCGCGTCGGCCTGGCTGAAGGCCATGCAGCCGGCCTCGTTGAGTTCCGCCATTTCCGTCAGGCGCTCGCCCTTGAGTTCGCGGGTGAGGGCGCCGATGGGATAGACGCGCGGGCCGGGCATGTGCTTGGCGCGAAACTTGAGCATTTCCACCAGGCCCGGCTCGTCCAGGGGCGGGTCGGTATCGGGCGGGCAGGCCAGGGAGGTGACGCCGCCGACGGCGGCCGCGTGCATTTCGGATTCCAGGGTCGCCCGGTATTCCAGGCCCGGTTCGCGCAGGCGCACGGAGAGGTCGACCAGGCCCGGGCAGATCACCAGGCCGCTGGCGTCGATGACCTGGTTGGCGTGGAAATCGGTTGGGGCGGCGCCGACGCCGACGATGTGGCCGGCGGCGACGAACACGTCGCGGACGGCGTCCAGGCCCGAGGCGGGATCGATGACGCGGCCGTTGCGGATATGGATCTTCATGTCTGCGCTCCCGTCGCGCCCGCTCCGGCGAGCAGGCTCATCACCGCCATGCGCACGGCGATGCCGAAGGTGACCTGCGACAGGATCACCGACTGCATGCCGTCCGCCACCGCCGAGTCGATCTCCACGCCCCGGTTCATGGGACCGGGGTGCATGACGATGGCATCCGGCCTGGCCAGCTTCAGCTTGTCCGGGGTCAGCCCCCAGTGCTTGTAGTACTCGCCGGCGCTGGGCAGTCGGGAGCCGCGCATGCGCTCGTTCTGCAGGCGCAGCATGAGCACCGCGTCGACGTCGCGGAGGCCCTCGCTCATCTTGTGGAAGACATGCACGCCCAGGTTCTGCACATCGCGCGGCAGCAGGGTGCGCGGCGCCACCACGCGCACTTCCGGGCAGCCCAGGGTGGTCAGGGCGTGGATCTGCGAACGGGCGACGCGCGAATGCAGCACGTCGCCGACGATGGCCACGCGCAGGTTGTGGAAGGCGCCCTTGTAGTGGCGCAGGGTGTACATGTCGAGCAGGCCCTGGGTGGGGTGGGCGCAGCGGCCGTCGCCGGCGTTGATCACGCTGATGTGCGGCGCCACGTGGCGGGCGATGAGGTGGCTGGCGCCGGCGGCGGCATGGCGCACGATGAACATGTCCGCCTGCATGGCCGACAGGTTGGCCACCGTGTCGAGCAGGGTCTCGCCCTTGCTCTGCGAGGAGGCGTTGATGTTCAGGTTGACGACGTCGGCGGACAGCCTTTTCGCGGCGATCTCGAAGGTCGTGCGGGTGCGCGTGGAGTTCTCGAAGAAGATGTTGAAGATGGCCTTGCCGCGCAGCAGCGGCACCTTCTTCACGTCGCGCTCCTGGGCGGAGACGGCGATGAAGGAGGCCGCGGTATCCAGGATCTGCGTGAGGATGCGCGCCGGCAGGCCCTCCAGCGTGAGCAGGTGGCGCAGGCGGCCGTCCTCGGTGAGTTGCGGGTTGGCGCTCATGCTTTCCTCTTCATGACGAAATGCAGGCCGTCGCGGTCGTTCTTTTGCAGCGAGATGTGCTCGTCCGCCGGCAGTTCCAGGCGCAGGCCGACGAAGTCGGCGCAGAACGGCAGTTCGCGGCCGCCCCGGTCCACCAGCACGGCCAGGCGGATGGCGGCCGGCCGGCCGTAGTCGAACAGCAGGTTGAGGGCGGCGCGGGTGGTGCGGCCGGTGTAGAGCACGTCGTCGAGCAGCAGGATGCGCCGGTCCTCCACCTCGAAGGGAATGTGCGAGGGCTTGGTTTGCGGATGCAGGCCGATGCGCGAGAAATCGTCGCGGTAGAAGGCGATGTCCAGCACGGCGCGGGGAACGTCCAGCTTCAGGCGTTCCGCCAGGGCCTCCATGATCCAGACGCCGCCGGTGTGGATGCCCACCAGGGCGCATGCGGGCGTGATGTGCGGCGCGATCTGTTCGGCCAGGGAATCGATGAGGGCATCAGGCGAGGGTAGGTGCGCGGGCATGGCTTTGCTCGAAGTAGTCCTGCAGGATCTGCTGGGCCGCGACCGCGTCGTCCAGCCCCTTGCGCTCGCGGCCCCTGACGCCGGCCTCGCGCAGGCGCAGGTCGGCGTCGAAGGAGGTGAGGCGCTCGTCCACCAGCGCCACGGGCAGCCGGAAGCGGCCTTGCAGTTGATGGGCGAAGCGGCGGGCGCGGCGGGTAAGGTCGTGCTCCGTGCCGTCCATGTTGAGCGGCAGCCCCGCGACCAGCTCGCGCGGTTGCCATTCCGCGATGAGCGCGGCGATGCGGCCGAAGCGGACGTCGTTGGCTTCGCCGGCGATGGTTTCCAGGGGATGCGCCAGGCGCGTTTCCCAGTCGCCCACCGCCACGCCGATGCGGGAGAGGCCGAAGTCGAAGGCCAGTACGCCGCCGCCGCGCCCTTCCATCAGGCGTGACCCGCCTCTTCCGAAAGCATGGACAGATCGATGCCCAGCAAGCGCATCGCCGCGGGGATGCGATCCTGGGGCGGCAGGGAGAAGATCACCTCCGGATCGGCGGGCACCGTCAACCAGGCGTTCTGCTTGATCTCGTCCTCCAGCTGACCCGGCCCCCAGCCGGCGTAGCCCAGGGTCACCAGGATCTCGGCCGGACCTTCCTGGCGGGCGGTGGCCTCCAGGATGTCCTTCGAGGTGGTGAGGCCGACATGGTCGTTGACCGACAGGGTGGAGCCCCAGCTTCCCACCGGACGATGCAGCACGAAGCCGCGTTCCACCTGCACCGGCCCGCCGTAATAGACCGGCTCGCCGCGCAGGTGCGCATCGGTCAGATCGAGACCGATCTGGCTGAACAGGGAGGCCATGTTGAGCTCGATGGGGCGGTTCACCACCACCCCCAGGGCGCCCTGCTCGCCGTGGTCGCAGATGTAGGTCAGCGTGCCGGAGAAGTTCGGATCCAGCATGTTGGGCATGGCGATGAGGAAATGGTCGGTGAAGTTGGCGTTGTCCATGGTCGGATCCAGGGTCGTGGCAAGCATTGTAACGCCACCTTTCACCCCCCAATATCACCTCCATGGATACCGCCCTGATCTGGTTTCGCCGCGACCTCCGCCTGGCCGACCACGCCGCCCTGTTCCATGCGCTGAACGCCGCCCGGCGGACGCGGGCCGTGTTCGTGTTCGACACCGACATCCTGGATGGCCTGACCGACCGCGCGGATCGCCGGGTGGCCTTCATCTGGCGCGGCGTGGCCGAACTGAAGGCGGCCCTGGAGGCGCGCGGCGGCACCCTGCATGTGCTGCATGGTTCCGCCCGCCGCGAGATTCCCGCCCTCGCCGCGCGCTGGGGCGTCGACGCCGTGTTCGCCGCGCGCGACTACGAGCCCTTCGCCGGCGCCCGCGACGCGGCCGTGGCCGCCGCCCTGGAAGCGGAGGGGCGGCGGCTGATCCTGGTGAAGGATCAGGTCGTCTTCGACAGCGACGAAGTGCTCACCGGCGGCGGCCGCCCCTTCCAGGTGTTCACTCCCTACAAGCGGGCCTGGCTGGCGCGGCTCACGCCGGAGGCGTGCGCGGCCTATCCGGTGCAAGATCGTCTTGACCGCATCCAGCCCGAGGCGCCGGCGCCCCTGCCGAACCTGGAGGCGCTCGGCTTCCGGACCGAGGCCCTCGACGCCCTCCGGCTGGTCCCCGGCGAGGCGGGCGCCAGCGCCCTGCTCGGCGATTTTCTGGGGCGCATGCGTACGTATCGGCAGCAGCGCGACTTCCCCGCGCGCAAGGGGCCGTCCTATCTGTCCGCGCACCTGCGCTTCGGCATGGTCTCCATCCGCGAACTGGTGCGCCGGGCACTGGAAATAGGCGGCGAGGGCGGCGAGACCTGGCTGGCCGAGCTGATCTGGCGCGAGTTCTACCAGATGCTGCTGTGGCGCTATCCGCATACCGCCGAGCACGCCTTCCAGGCCAGATTCGATGCGATCGTCTGGCTCGATCCGCCTGGGCATTTCGAGGCCTGGGCCGAGGCCCGCAGCGGCTATCCCATCGTCGACGCCGCCATGCGCCAGCTCAACAGCAGCGGCTATATGCACAACCGCCTGCGCATGATCGCCGCCAGTTTTCTGGTCAAGGACCTGCACGTCGACTGGCGCCGGGGCGAACGCTATTTCGCCGAGAAGCTGCTGGACTACGACCAGGCCGCCAACGTCGGCGGCTGGCAGTGGTCGGCCGGGGTGGGCACCGACGCCCAGCCCTGGTTCCGCGTGTTCAATCCGGTGACGCAGTCGGAGAAGTTCGATGCGGGTGGCCGCTTCATCCGCCGCTATCTGCCGGAACTGGCGGCCGTGCCGGACCGCTACGTGCACGCGCCCTGGCTGCTGCCGGCGGCGGCGCAAGCGACGCTGGGGTTCTCGCCCGGACGGGATTACCCGCTGCCCGTCGTCGACCATGCCGCCGCGCGCGCGGCGACGCTGGCCTTGTTCAAGGCCGCGGCCGGGGGCGAGACTCGGCCGGCCGGGTCAAGCCCCGCGCGCACGTTGGGGTAGCGCAGCCGGAAACGCAGTTCGGACTTGATGCGCCGGTTGCAAAGGCGGCGCGACTCGTTGAGGAAACTGCGCATGGCCGGCGTCACCGCCGCGATGACCTCGTGCCGGGGCAGGCGCGGCGGCCGCGGCAGGCCGAGGTGGTCGGCGACCACGTCGAACCAGTCGCCCATCTTCAGGCCGCTGTCATCCACCGCGTTGTAGAGCCGGTTGGGCTTGCCGCGGAAGAGGGCGGCGAGGGCGAGGC
>JBBIIR010000192.1:0-4764 GCA_037446455.1 Hydrogenophilales bacterium
CAGCGGTGGCGCAGGCCGCGGCCGCCGAACACCCCGCCCGGCACGCCCAGCATCAGCAGGCGACGTCGAAAACATCCAGCGTGGCTCCCTCTCCCCAAACCCCTCCCCCGGCGGGGGAGGGGCTCCTTTCCATTGACGACTTCACCAAGGTGGATTTGCGCGTCGCCCGCATCGCCAGTGCGGAGCACGTGGAGGGCGCGGAAAAGCTGCTCAAGCTCACCCTGGACCTGGGTACGGAAACCCGCACCGTGTTCGCCGGCATCAAGGCGGCCTACGCGCCGGAAAGCCTGGTCGGCCGGCTCACGGTGATGGTCGCCAACCTGGCCCCGCGCAAGATGAAATTCGGCTTATCCGAAGGCATGGTCCTCGCCGCCGGCGACGAGCGCGGCGGCCCCTTCCTGCTTTCCCCCGACGGCGGCGCCCAGCCGGGCATGCGCATCAAGTGAGGGTCACCCGCCACCTCCTCATCACCGGCCGCGTGCAGGGCGTCTGGTACCGCGAATCCATGCGCGAGGCCGCCGATGGCCTGGATGTGACGGGTTGGGTGCGCAACCGCGCCGACGGCTCGGTGGAAGCCGTGCTCCAGGGCGAGGCCGCGCGCGTGGACGCGCTCATCGACTGGTGCCGGCGTGGCCCGCCCCTGGCGAAAGTGCTGAACGTCGAGGTCGACGAGGCCTTCGGCGACTACGCGCATTTCGAAAAGCGTCCCAGCGGCTGAGCCCAGGCGGCCCGGTCGAACCAATTCCGACCAAACGGGCATGACTTTGAGAAGACGCCCCGAAGCATGAAAGTCATGCCCGTTTCCCTCCCTTGCAGGGCGCGCCCCGGACTGCATTCCGGGGCCGTTCGGCGGGCGCGGAGCATGCTCCGCGAAACTCCCGCCTCACCCCCAGCCCCTCTCCCGCCTGCGGGAGAGGGGAGCTTCGAGAAGTCGCCGTGCGACTTTCACGCTAACGACTCCAGCTTTACAAGCCCTGTCGCCCTACCTATCCTGACTTCCCCGCCGAGTGCCGCACTCCCCATGTCCATCAGCATCAAATCCCCGGAAGAAATCGAAAAAATGCGGATCGCCGGCCGCCTGGCCGCCGAGGTGCTGGACTACATCACCCCCTTCGTGAAGCCCGGCATCACCACCGGCGAGCTGGACAGGCTCTGCCACGATTACCAGGTTGACGTGCAGGGCTGCGTTCCGGCGCCGCTCCACTATGCGCCGCCCGGCCACGCGCCCTACCCCAAGTCGATCTGCACCTCGGTCAACCACCAGGTCTGCCACGGCGTGCCCGGCGACAAGAAGCTGAAGCACGGCGACGTCGTGAACCTGGACATCACCGTCATCAAGGATGGCTGGCACGGCGACACCTCGCGCATGTTCCACGTCGGCGAACCCTCCATCCAGGCCCGGCGCCTCACCGAGGTGACCTACGAGTGCATGTGGAAGGGCATCCTCGCCGTGCGCCCCGGCGTCCGTCTCGGCGTCATCGGCGCCGCCATCCAGAGGCACGCGGAAGGCCACGGCTACTCGGTGGTGCGCGAGTTCTGCGGTCACGGCATCGGCCGCAAGTTCCACGAGGAACCGCAGGTGCTGCACTACGGCAAGGCGGATACCGGCCCGGTCCTGCAGGCGGGCATGATCTTCACCATCGAGCCGATGATCAACGCCGGCAGGCGCGACATCCGCATGCTCGGCGACGGCTGGACGGTGGTGACCAAGGATCATTCCCTGTCCTGCCAGTGGGAACACACGGTGCTGGTCGGCGAAACCGGCTTCGAGGTGCTCACCCTGTCGGCCGGCTCGCCGCTACCGCCCGCCTTCGTGACCGCCGGCTTGTCCGTTCCGGCCTGACCCCGCTGGCATGAATCCCGAGTTCGCCCGCGTCGCCGCCTGGCGGGATCGTCTGGCGCGGCAGCGCGATGCGCTGTTCCAGGCCTATCTGGCAAGGCCGCGGGTGTCGGCCTTGCTGCGCGGCCTGGCCGGCCTCACCGACCGCATCCTGGCGGAGATCTGGCGCGCCCATGACCTGCCCGAACAGGCCAGCCTGGTGGCGGTGGGCGGATACGGGCGCGGAGAACTTTTCCCGCAATCCGACGTGGATCTGCTCATCCTGCTGGACGACGACCTGCCTGCAGGCGAACGCGCCCGCTTCGAGCCCCTCATCGCCCTGCTTTGGGACGTCGGCCTGCCCATCGGCAGCAGCGTGCGCAGCGTGTCCGAGTGCCTGAGCGAGGCGGCGGGCGACATCACCATCCAGACCACCCTGCTGGAAGCCCGCCGCATCGCCGGCAAGGCCGCGCTGTTCGAGCGTTTGCGCGATGCCCTGGCCGCGCGCATGGAGGTGAGCGCCTTCTTCCAGGCCAAGATCCTGGAACAGAAGGTCCGCCATGGCCGCCACACCGACGTGGCCCTGCTGCTGGAACCCAATCTCAAGGAAAGCCCCGGCGGCTTTCGCGACGTGCAGACCATCCTCTGGATCAGCCGTGCCGCCGGCTTGGCCAGCAGCCTGCCCGGCCTGGCCAGGGCCGGGCTGCTGACCTCGGAAGAAGCCCGCTCGGCGGCCGCCGACCTGCGCCTGCTTTCGCACCTGCGCATCCGCCTGCATCTGGCCAGCGGGCGGCGCGAGGACCGCCTGCTGTTCGAATTCCAGGAACCCATCGCGCGCGCCATGGAGGTGTCCGCCGGTCCCACCCGGCGCGCCTCGGAACGGCTGATGCAGCGCTATTTCCGCGCCGCCCGCCACCTGCGCCTGATCAATGAACTGGTGCTTGGCGCCCTGCGCGGCCGCCTGCTGCCGACGCCGCGTGCGCACGCCCTGGCCGGCTCGACCGACTTCCGCGCCGAAGGCAACCTGCTCGACGCCGACGAGGATCTGTTCCGGCGCAAGCCCGGCGCCTTGCTGGACACCTTCCTGGTGCTGGCGCGGGAATCCTCGGTGAGCGGCTGCACGCCCCGCCTGCTGCGCGCCCTCTGGCGCGCCGGCCGCGGCATCGATGCCAGGTTCCGCCGCGACCCCGACAATCACCGTCGCTTCCTGAGCCTCCTGGCGCAGCCGCGCGGCGTCACCCTGAGCCTGCGCCTCATGCACCGGCTGGGCATCCTCGGCCGTTACCTGCCCCTGTTCGGCCGCATCAGCGGACAGATGCAGCACGACCAGTTCCACATCTACCCGGTGGACGAGCACATCCTCATGGTGCTGCGCAACCTGCGCCGCCTGGCCATGCCGGAGTTCGCCCACGAATACCCCCTGGCGCACCGCCTGATGGGCGATTGCAGACGCCAGGATCTGCTGCTACTGGCGGCTCTGTTCCACGACATCGCCAAGGGGCGCGGCGGCGACCATTCCGGCCTGGGCGCGCGCGACGCCCTGCGCTTCTGCCGCGAACACGGCCTGCCCCGCGCGGACGGCGAAATGGTGGCCTGGCTGGTGGCCGAGCATCTCACCCTTTCCAAGGTGGCGCAGAAACAGGACCTGACCGACCCCGAGGTGATCGCCGCCTTCGCCGCGCGCTGCGGCGACGTGCGGCGGCTGTCCGCCCTCTACCTGCTCACCGTGGCGGACATCCGCGGCACCAGTCCCAAGGTGTGGAACGCCTGGAAGGACAAGCTCACGCGCGAGCTCTACCTGGCCGCCCGGCGGGTGCTCGAAGGCGGCGCGCCGGAAGCCGACAGCATCGAGGAAAAGAAGGAACAGGCGCGCGCGCAACTGCGTCTCTATGGCTTCCCGCCGGGCAGCGAGGAGGCCCTGTGGAAGCGCCTGGACGACGTCTACTTCCTGCGCCAGGATGCGCGCGACATCGCCTGGCAAACCCGCCGCCTGTTGCCGGTGATCGGCCGTGCATCCCTGGTCGTGCGCGCCCGTCTGGCGGCGGTCGGCGAAGGCGTCGAGGTGCTGGTCTACGCGCCCGACGAGGAAGCCCTGTTCGCCCGCATCTGCGCGTTCTTCGCGAAGCTGGGCTACACCATCCTCGCCGCGCGCGTGCACACCACCCACGACGGCCACGCGCTGGATACCTTCTACGCCCTGGACCCGGAACTGCGCCAGGTGGCGTATCGCGATTTCCTCAACTACATCGAACATGAACTTGCCGCCGAATTGGCGCGCCAGGATGCGCCCCCGCCCGCCGCCGGCGGCAAGGTGGCGCGGCGCCTGAAGGCCTTCCCCATCGAACCCCAAGTGAGCCTGTCGGCGGGCGACAACGGCCGCGATTTCGTGCTCACCTTCACCGCCGGCGACCGGCCCGGCCTGCTCGCCCAGGTCGCCCGGCTGCTGCACCGGCATGGCGCCAACGTGCTGTCCGCGCGCATCAATACGCTGGGCAACCGGGCCGAGGACGTCTTCGTTCTGGGCGGCGAGAACCTGCGCGGCGCGCCCGCGCGGCTGGCCCTGGAACAGGACCTCTCGGAATCGCTCAGGCTGTAGGGGATGCCGGGGCGGCGGGTCCAGTTTCGACGCCGCCATGCTCCAGGCGGTAGAGCCAGGCCAGCAACTCCGCCACGGCAACGTAGAGTTCCGGCGGAATGCTGTCGTCCAGGTCCACCTGCATCAACAGATTCACCAGATCGGGCGATTCGTGCACGAACACCCCCGCCGTCCTGGCGCGCTCGATGATCTCCTCGGCCAGCAGGCCGCGGCCCTTGGCGACGACGCGCGGGGCGCCCTGGTCCTGGGCGTAATGCAGGGCGACCGCCTCGCGGCGCGGATCCGCGCGATTCTTGCCGCCGGCCATCAGAGATCCTCCCGCGCCACCGTGAGCTGACTCGACCTCAGG
>JBBIIR010000193.1:0-4757 GCA_037446455.1 Hydrogenophilales bacterium
CGCCGTCCGAAGGTGGATGTGGCGCATTGGGATCAAGTGCGCAAGTGGGTGGAATCCGGCCATGAGTACAAGGAACACCACGGTCAGACCTGGGGTACCGACTCCTGGAAGGACACCCTGCACAACTACGAGGACCGTTCCGGCCGTTACGTGATCCCCTCCACCGAGATGTTCCTCGGCCACTTCGTCAACGTGCCCCGTAATCAGCGTGGCGTGACGGTGCTGGACAAGGATTCCGCCCTGGGCAACTTCGAGGATCGCCTGCACGCCCTGGACGAGAAGCAGACCGTGGCGGAAGCCAAGCGCTGCATGTCCTGCGGCCTCTGCTTCGAATGCGACAACTGCGTGGTGTACTGCCCGCAGACCGCCGTGTTCAAGGTCAAGAAGAAGGACAACCCGACCACCGGCCGCTACGTCGACACCGACTACGCCAAGTGCATCGGCTGCCACATCTGCGCCGATGTGTGTCCCACCGGCTACATCGTCATGGGCATGGGCGAGTAATCAGAAGGATGAACGGCATGGCAAAACTGGCCGATTGGTTGCGTCTGGTCGTCCTGGCGGGGGTGGCGGCGGTATTGGCCGTTCCCTCCTTCCAGGCGGCGGCGGGCGTGGGCTTGCCCAAGCTGGAGCGGGGCAAGGGCGAGAAATGCGTGGAAGACACGCAGTTCATGCGCCGCAACCACATGGAACTGCTCAAGCATCAGCGCGATGACACCCTGCGCAAGGGCATCCGCACCACCAAGCACAGCCTCAAGGGCTGCGTGGAGTGTCACGCCGGCAGCCAGAGCGGCAGCGTGGCCGCGAACAAGGATGATTTCTGCATGGCCTGTCATGTCTATACCGGTACCCGTCTGGACTGCTGGGAGTGCCATGCCAGCAAACCGGGCAAGCGACCGGTGTTCGGCGCCGGCGCCGCCGCGTCCCCGCATCCCGCCCACAACCAAGGAGGCGGTCAATGAGCGCATCCGACAAGCAGGCAACCCTGCAGGAACGTCGTGAATTCCTGAAGGCCGGCGCGGTCGTCGCCGGCGCCGGCGTCGCTTCCGGCGTGCTGGTATTCGGCGCCGCCCACAGCCGTCCGCCCGAACAGGCGGCGAGCGCGAAGCAGCGCTGGGGCATGCTGATCGACACCAACCAGTGCGGCGACGGCTGCAACGATTGCGTCACCGCCTGCAACACCGAGAACGGCCTGGACGGCAAGACCGGCCCGCAGGACAGCCAGTGGATCCGCAAGCTCAACATCAAGGATCTGCGCAGCGGCCGCGTGCACGAGCTGCCCATGCTCTGCCAGCACTGCGAGCACCCGCCCTGCGTCGACGTCTGTCCCACCGGCGCCTCGATGAAGCGCGCCGACGGCATCGTCCTGGTCGACCGCCACACCTGCATCGGTTGTCGCTACTGCATGATGGCCTGTCCCTACAAGGCGCGTTCCTTCGTGCACGAGCCGCTCACCGACCAGAACCCCGAGGTGCCGCGCGGCAAGGGTTGCGTGGAATCCTGCACCTTCTGCGTGCAGCGCGTCGATCGCGAGGAGCAGCCCGCCTGCGTCGAGGCCTGCAACGCCAAGGGCCGCCAGGCCATGCTGTTCGGCGATCTCATGGATCCCGAGAGCGCCTTGTCGAAGGCGCTGAAGAGCCAGGCCAGCACCGAAGTGCGCGCCGACCTGGGCCTCAACACCGGCGTGCGTTACCAGGGAATCTGAATCATGGCCAACGAAACCTGCCTCAACCAAGCCGCCTGCCGCACCCCCCAGTTCCTCATGCTGCTCGCCCTCGGCGGGCTGGTGATGCTGGGCACGCTGTTCGCCTTCTTCACCCTGGAGCATCACGGTCACGTGCTGACCGGCATGAACAACCAGATCGTCTGGGGCCTGCCGCACGTCTTCGCGGTGTTCCTCATCGTCGCCGCCTCGGGCGTGCTCAACGTCGCCTCCATCGGCTCCGTGTTCGGCAAGAAGCTCTACAAGGCGCGCGCGCCGCTGTCCGGCATGCTGGCCCTGGCCATGATGGCCGGCGGTCTGGCCGTGCTGGTGCTGGACCTGGGCCGGCCCGATCGACTCATCGTGGCGATGACGCACTACAACTTCAAGTCCATCTTCGCCTGGAACATGCTTTTCTATAACGGCTTCTTCGTCATCGTCGGGCTGTATCTGATCACGCTGATGGACCGCAAGCTGAAGGGATATTCCACGCCGGTCGGCTTCGTCGCCTTCCTCTGGCGTCTGGCGCTGACCACGGCGACCGGTTCCATCTTCGGCTTCCTCGTCGCCCGCGCCGGCTACAACTCGGCCCTCATGGCGCCGATGTTCGTCATCATGTCCTTCGCCTACGGCCTGGCGGTGTTCCTGCTGGTGCAGACCGCCATGTACTGGTGGAACGGCCTGACCCTGGACGAGCGCGTGCAGGCGCGCATGGAGAAGCTGCTGGCGGTGTTCGTGGCGGCCTCGCTCTACTTCACCGTGGTGTTCCACATCACCAACCTGTATTTCGCCAAGCAGTGGGAATTCGAGCGCTTCATCCTCCTGGAGGGCGGTGTTTATACCGCCATGTTCTGGGTGGGCCAGATCCTGATCGGCGGCATCATCCCCCTGGTGCTGCTGTTCACCTCCGCCGCGCGCAAGTCCATGGCCCTGGTGGCCCTGGCCGCGCTGCTGGTGATTATCGGCGGACATGCCCAGATGTACGTGACCATCGTCGGCGGCCAGGCCTTCCCGCTGGATATGTTCCCGGGCTACGCGGAGAGCAGCAGCTTCCATGACGGAGTCGTCGCCCAGTACAGCCCCAGCATCTGGGAATTCCTGCTGGGCATGGGCGGCATCGGCATCGCCTTCCTGGCGACCACGATCGCCGTGCGCACCTTCAAGTTCATGCCCCAGGACGATTTCCAGGCCCTGGAGAGCGGGAAAGACTGAAGCCGGCCGCAATCCGACAAAAAGCCGACTAAATCCGTCGGCTTTTTGTTTTTGCACGGGTAAAATGTCGCCATGCCGCATCTCTTCATTTCCGCCGCCCACAAGTCGTCCGGCAAGACCACGCTGACGCTCGGCCTGTGCCGCGCCTTGCGGCGGCGGGGCCTGCGCGTGCAGGCCTTCAAGAAAGGGCCGGACTACATCGATCCGATCTGGCATGGCCTGGCCTCGGGCCGGCCCAGCTACAACCTGGATTTCCACATGATGGCCACAGCGGAAATCGAGGCGCTGTTCGCCCGCCATGCGGCGTCCGCGGAGATCGGCCTGATCGAAGGCAACAAGGGGCTCTACGACGGCCTCGACCTGGAAGGCGGCAACAGCAATGCCGCCCTCGCCAAGCTCCTGGGATCGCCGGTCGTGCTGGTGCTGGACAGTGTCGGCGTCACCCGCGGCGTGGCGCCGCTGATCCTCGGCTATCAGGCTTTCGATGCCGAGGTGGACATCGCCGGCATCATCCTCAACAAGGTGGGCGGCCCGCGCCACGAGGACAAGCTGCGCGCGGTGATCGAGCGCTACACCGACGTCAAGGTGCTGGGCGCGGTGCGCCTGGACGCGGGCCTCGCCATCGTCGAGCGCCATCTCGGCCTGGTGCCGGGCAACGAGGCGGAGGCCGCCGAAACGCGCATCGAGGCCATCGCCGCGCGCGTCGCCGAGCAGGTCGATCTGGACGCGGTGCTGGCGGTGGCCGGACGCGCCACCACGCCGCTCGCACCGGCGTCGCGGCCGGCCGCCGGCGCATTCGCCGGTCTACGGCTGGCCTATGCGCAGGACCGCGCCTTCGGTTTTTATTACCAGGAGGACCTGGATACCCTGCGCGATCTGGGTGTGCGTCTCCTCCCCGTCGACACCCTGCGCGCCCCCCGCCTGCCCGAATGCGACGGCCTGCTGCTGGGCGGCGGCTTTCCGGAGATGTTCATCGAGGCCCTGGAGGCGAATGCCGCCCTGCGCGCCGACATCCGTCGCGCGGTCGAGGCCGGTCTGCCGACCTACGCCGAATGCGGCGGCCTCATGTACCTGTCGCGTTCCATCGAGTGGAATGGGCGACGCGGTGAAATGGTCGGCCTGGTGCCCGGCGACACCGTCATGGGCGAGCGTCCGGTCGGTCGCGGCTATGCCCTGCTGGAAGCGGCGCATGAGACACCGTGGCCGTCGCCAGCGGGCGAGATGCCCGCCCACGAATTCCACTACTCGCGCCTGGAACAACTGCCCGAAGACCTCGCCTGCGCCTATCGCGTGTTGCGTGGGCACGGCATCGACGGCAGCCGGGACGGTTATGTCCGCGACAACCTGCTGGCTGCCTATTGCCACCGCCGCGGCAGCGGCGAGCGCGGCTGGATCCTGCCGTTTCTGCGCAAGATGGCGGCCCGCGCCGAAAACCCGAACGCGGCCCGCCTCGCCGCATGATTTTTTTCACAAGGAGCAAGACATGATCAGTTTGACCAAGGAAGCCGCCGAGCAGATTCGCGTCGCCGCGGAACAGTCCGGCGCCGGCAACATGGGCCTGCGCGTCGCCGCCCGCGTCAACGACGCCGGCATGCTGGAGTTCGGCATGGGCTTCGACGAGGAGCGCAGCAACGACGCCGCCGTCGATGTCTGGGGAGTGACCCTGCTCGTCAACGCCCAGTCCGCGCCGTATCTGGACGACGTCACCATCGATTTCAACGAGGTGACGCCGGGCCAGTCCCGCTTCGTCTTCATGAAGGCCAGCGCCGGCGGTTGCGGTTCCGGTGGTGGCGGCGGCTGCGGTTCCGGCGGTTGCGGTTCGGGTGGATGTGGCAGTGGTTCG
>JBBIIR010000194.1:0-4752 GCA_037446455.1 Hydrogenophilales bacterium
ATCCGCGCGATTTTAGCACGTACCCCCCCTGCAACCCCCGGAAAAGTGACTCGAAACCCGCCTTGCCGGTAGCATTGCCCCCCTTCCCGCCCGTCCGGAGCCCGCCATGAGCCTACCGCCCGACCCGCACGCCGATCTGCGCATCGATGCCGGCTGGATCGTGCCGGTGCGTCCGAGCGGCCGGGTGCTGGAGCAGCACAGCCTGCTGCTGCGCGACGGCCGCATCGCCGCGCTGGCGCCGACTTCCCAGGCCGATGCCTGGAACGCGACCGAACGCCTGCGCCTGCCGGGGCATGTCCTCATGCCCGGCCTGGTCAACCTGCACACGCACGCGGCGATGAACCTGCTGCGCGGTTACGCCGACGACCTGCCGCTGATGAACTGGCTGACGCAACACATCTGGCCGGCCGAGGGCCGCCACGTAAGCGCCGATTTCGTGCGCGACGGCACCCGTCTGGCCTGCTTGGAAATGCTGGAAGGCGGCATCACCTGTTTCAACGACATGTACTTCTTTCCGGAAGCGGCGGTGGAAGCGGCGGTGGAAACCGGCATGCGCATCGCCGCCGGCATCATCGTGCTGGATGCGACCACCCCCTACGCCGCCGACCCGGACGACTATCTGGGCAAGGGCCTGGCGGTGCGGGATGCCTGGCGGGACCATGAACGGGTCCATTTCTGCCTGGCTCCGCACGCACCCTACAGCGTGGGCGACCGGGCGCTGGAGAAGGTCATCACCTATGCCGCCCAGTTGGACCTGCCGGTGCACATGCACGTCCACGAAACCGAGGACGAGATCCGCCACAGCCTGCAACACCACGGCCCGCGCCCCCTCGCCCGGCTGCGCGACCTGGGCCTGCTGGGGCCGAATCTGACGGCGGTGCACGCGGTGCATGTGAGCGCAGAGGAGATCGACATGCTGGCCACCCACGGCTGCCACGTCGCCCACTGCCCCGCCTCCAATCTCAAGCTGGCCAGCGGCTTCGCGCCGGTGGCCAGACTGCTGGCGGCGGGCGTCAACGTCGGCATCGGCAGCGACGGCGCGGCCAGCAACAACCGCCTGGACCTGTTCGCGGAAATGCGCCTGGCCGCGCTGCTGGCGAAGGGCGTGGCGGGCGACCCGGCCGTGCTGCCGGCGCAGCGTGCCCTGGAAATGGCCACCCTGGCCGGCGCCCGCGCCCTCGGACTGGACGATCGCATCGGCTCCCTGGAGGTCGGCAAGTCGGCCGACGTGGTGGCGGTGGATCTGGCGGCTCTGCGCAGCCAGCCCTGTTACGACCCGGTCTCCCAGCTGGTGTACTGCGCGGGGCGGGAACAGGTGAGCTACGTCTGGGTGAACGGCCAGAGCGTCGTCGCCGACGGGCAAAGCACGCGGGTGAACGCGGCCGAGGCCCTGGCCCGCGCCCACGCCTGGCGTGAACGCATCGCCGGCGCGCATTGAGCGTCCCGCCGCGCCTCACGCCTCACGCCTCACGCCTCACGCCTCACGTCACCCGAGGCTGTAGCGCACCATCGTCGGTTAGAATCAACAGATTTTTCGTATCTCGACCAGGAGTCATCGTGAGCAGCCCCATCCAGAAGCCGCAAGCCGGCGAGAAGATCACCGTCAACGCCGACTTTTCCCTGAACGTGCCCGAGCGGCCGATCATCCCCTTCATCGAGGGCGACGGCACCGGCGTCGACATCACTCCGGTCATGCGCGCGGTGCTCGACGCCGCCGTCGAGAAGGCCTACGGCGGCAAGCGCGGGATCGAGTGGATGGAGATCTTTGCCGGCGAGAAGGCCACCCGGGTCTACGGCGCCGATTCCTGGCTGCCGGACGAGACCGTCGCGGCGGCGCGGGAATACGTGGTGTCCATCAAGGGCCCGCTGACCACCCCCACCTCAGGCGGCATCCGCTCGCTGAACGTGGCCCTGCGCCAGATGCTGGACCTCTACGTCTGCCTGCGCCCGGTGCGCTATTTCGACGGTGTGCCTTCGCCGGTCAAGGCTCCGGAAAAAGTGGACATGGTCATCTTCCGCGAGAATACCGAGGACATCTACGCGGGCGTGGAATGGGAGGCCGGTTCCGCCGAGGTGAAGAAAGTCCTGGAGTTCCTGCAAAAGGAAATGGGCGTCAAGAAGATCCGCTTCCCCGAATCTTCGGCCATCGGCATCAAGCCCGTCTCCGTGGAAGGCTCCGAGCGCCTGATCCGCCGCGCCATCCAGTACGCCATCGACAACCAGCGCAAGTCGGTGACCCTGGTGCACAAGGGCAATATCATGAAGTTCACCGAGGGCGGCTTCAAGAAATGGGGCTATGAACTGGCGATGCGCGAATTCGGCGGTGAATTGCTGGACGGCGGTCCCTGGGTGAAGCTGCCCAACGGCATCGTCGTGAAGGACGTCATCGCCGACGCCTTCCTGCAGCAGATCCTGCTGCGGCCGGAAGACTACGACGTCATCGCCACCATGAACCTGAACGGGGATTACATCTCCGACGCCCTGGCCGCGGAAGTCGGCGGCATCGGCATCGCCCCCGGCGCCAACCTGTCGGACAGCGTGGCCATGTTCGAGGCCACCCACGGCACCGCGCCCAAGTACGCGGGCAAGGACTATGTCAATCCGGGCTCCATCATCCTGTCCGGCGAGATGATGTTGCGCCACATGGGCTGGGTAGAAGCCGCCGACAGGATTCTGAAGGGCATGGACGGCGCCATCCGCGGCAAACAGGTGACCTACGACTTCGCCCGGTTGATGGACGGCGCGACGCAGATCCCCTGCTCCGCGTTCGGCAGGGAAATCATTCGCTGTATGGATTGAGGAACTTATCCCCTCGGGGCGGAAGATCCACCCCGAGGCGGTGCAGCAGGCCGATCAACTCGTCGGCGATTGGGCCCAGTTCTTCCTTCTGGCGTTCCAGGCCCGCAAGCAGATGCGCAAGTTCGCTCCCCGGTGCCTGGCCCCGTATCATGTTGAATGGTGGAACCTGATGGGGGGTGTTCATCTGGCCTCTCCTGCGCCAACGTCTTGTTTGACGTATAGCACAGGGGGCCGGGGTTGGCGGGCGGCAAGGGCCCCGCCCGCCGAAAAACCGGATTACACCGGCACCGACTTACATCGGCTGGATATTGGAGGCCTGCTTGCCCTTGGGACCATCCACCACATCGAAGGTCACCCGCTGGTTTTCCTTCAGGCTCTTGAAGCCTTTGCTCTGAATGGCGGAAAAGTGGGCAAACACGTCGTCACCACCGCCGTCCGGGGTGATGAAGCCGAAGCCTTTCGAATCGTTGAACCATTTCACAGTGCCAGTGGCCATCTAAACCGCTCCTAAGCAAAACAAAACAATTGACCCGTTCAGCCCGGAAAAAAAGCGTTCCGCCGCCAAACGGCGGCTTTTTACCCGGCAAATATCCATTCCGTCAATCGGCTTGAAAAAAATCTTCACGCCGCCACAATCAATTCCACATCGCATCGGCTCGCAACCATGGCTGTCAGGCATCTCGAACAATCGGACACGGGCACGGAATTAACCGTAAGCCCGCCGCCACCGCTATATAAGGTTTTGCTTCTGAATGACGATTTCACACCCATGGAATTCGTCATTCGGGTGCTGCAGCATTTTTTTCTCATGAACCGAGAACAAGCCACAAGAGTCATGCTCAAAGTGCATAATGAAGGCGCTGGATTGGCCGGCGTCTATCCCCGCGACGTGGCGGAAACCAAGGTGCGGCAGGTGACGGAGCACGCCCGTGAGCACCAGCATCCGTTGCAGTGCGTGATGGAGGAAAACGAATGATCGCCCAGGAGTTGGAAGTCAGTCTGCACATGGCCTTCATGGACGCCAGGCAGAAGCGTCACGAGTTCATCACCGTGGAGCACCTGCTGCTGGCCATGCTCGACAATCCCTCGGCGGCCGAAGTGCTGCGCGCCTGCGCGGCCAACATCGAGGATCTGCGCAAGAAGCTGGCCGATTTCATCGAACGGCACACGCCGAGGGTTCCCGGCGAGGCCGACGTCGACACGCAGCCGACGCTTGGTTTCCAGCGCGTCATCCAGCGCGCCATCCTGCACGTGCAATCCTCCGGCAAGAAGGAGGTCACCGGCGCCAACGTGCTGGTGGCGATCTTCGGCGAGAAGGACTCCCACGCCCTGCACTTCCTTTCGCAGCAGGGCCTCAGCCGGCTCGACGTGGTCAACTTCATCTCCCACGGCATCGCCAAGACGCCGCAGGAATCCTCGGCCGGCGCCCGCGGCGACGGCGCGGGCGAGACGCAGGAAGGCGAGGAAAAGTCCGCCTCGCCGCTGGAATCCTTCACCAACAATCTCAACGCGCTGGCCCTGTCCGGCAAGATCGACCCCCTCATCGGCCGTGATCTCGAAGTGGAACGCGTGATCCAGACGCTCTGCCGGCGGCGCAAGAACAACCCGCTGCTGGTGGGCGAGGCCGGCGTCGGCAAGACCGCCATCGCCGAGGGTCTGGCGCGGCGCCTGGTCGAACACAACGTGCCCGAGATTCTCGAAGGCTCGACGGTCTATGCCCTGGACATGGGCGCCCTGCTCGCCGGCACCAAATACCGGGGCGATTTCGAACAGCGCATGAAGGCCGTCATCAAGCAACTGGCCGGCAATCCCAAGGCCATTCTGTTCATCGACGAAATCCATACCGTCATCGGCGCCGGCGCGGCCTCCGGCGGCACCCTGGACGCCTCCAACCTGTTGAAGCCGGCCCTGTCGGCCGGACAGTTGCGCTGCATCGGCGCCACGACCTATACC
>JBBIIR010000195.1:0-4749 GCA_037446455.1 Hydrogenophilales bacterium
CGGCAAGAAAAGCCAGGGCGTCGTCGTGGCAGCGCACCGCGTGACCGGCTTTCGCGGCCGCCTTGAGAAAACCGTCGAGCGCCCGTTCGGCGTGGTCGGGAAGCGTTGTGCCTTCTTCGGCGGCAAAGAGGCCGCGCGCCTTGGCCGCCAAAGCCTCCGGGCATTCCGTGCCCAGACGCAGGCGCAGCCGGCGCTTGCCCGAATAATCGAGATAAAGCTCGCTGAACGGCGGACGGTAACCGCGTTTCAAGGCCGCTTTCACCCCGCGTTTCGCCTGCAGCCGGGCCAGGGTGAACTCGATGTGCTTGCAGGTGCCCAGATCATTGGTCGCATAGTCGGGGCAACTGCAGTAGTTCTCTCCCGCCTTTGCGCCGCGTATCGCCACCCGATAGCGCCCGCCGCTTGCCGGGTTGCTGACCAGGAAATCGGAGAACACCGCATCGTCACCCAGGTTTTCCAAGGTGAACGGCTGCTCGCGCCCGAACTGCCGCCGCAAGGCGATCTGCCACTGATCCACGGCCAGGTTGTCCGGCTGGCGGGTACGTGAAAGACGGGGTTCTTCGGTTTTACGGGGGGATTTGTTGCGGGTGGGCATGGTGGGGTGATTGCGGAGAGGAATGGTTAGCGTGAAAGTCGCACGGCGACTTCTCGAAGCTCCCCTCTCCCGCAGGCGGGAGAGGGGCTGGGGGTGAGGGAAACGGGCATGACTTTCATGCTTCGGGGGTGTCTTCTCAAAGTCATGTCCGTTTGGATGGTGAACAGGCGGATTGATCCAGGCTGTCGATAGCTTGTTGCGGATCAGCGACTGATAGGGTCCGTCGCGGGCATTGCGCCCCAGTTTCGAGGCCGTTCTTTTCGAGTAAATGGGGACTTCCCGTCATTCGTCCACAACCCACTCACCCCCATGCAGCCTGATCTCTTCATGCATCGCGTCGGGTGCCAGATCGAGTTCGCCAGGCCAAGTTACGGCGCCGCCGATGACTGACACCTGACGGAATTCGGCTGGGTCGCGCAGATGTGCGAATACGCCGCGAAAGAAACCGGGCAGGAAACGCACAACACCTTCCAGTCCATCCACGAAACGCACCTGCACGGCGTGATCATCAACGACGCTGACCTGTGTCACTCTCCAATCGGCTGGCATGGTTTACTCCAAAGGCGCAATGGGTTTCGGTTGTTGCTTCTCTTCACACAGCCGCCAGTTTTCCAACAGTTCGGCTTGGTGCAGTTCCGCCCAATCCAGAACGAGGTTGATTGCCCGACGGGGCATGTTGCCTTCAATTACTTGCAGGGTCTTGATGTTGACGAGGGCTTCGTGATCACCATAGCGGCAATGGAAGTGTGGCGGCGCATGCTCGTTCCAGAACATCTGGATGATGATCCCGAAGAACTGGCTGATAGTCGGCATACACCCCTCCTGTATTTATTAATCTTACCTGCTGATCGGCTTGTAGCGGATTCGCTTCGGCTTCGCCCCTTCCTCGCCCAGCCGCCGCTTCTTGTCGGCCTCGTATTCCTGGTAGTTGCCGGCGAAGAACTCCCAGTGCGAGTCGCCCTCGCAGGCCAGGATGTGGGTGGCGATGCGGTCCAGGAACCAGCGGTCGTGGCTGATGACCAGCACGCAGCCGGCGAATTCCAGTAACGCATCTTCCAGGGCGCGCAGGGTTTCCACGTCGAGGTCGTTGGAGGGTTCGTCCAGCAGCAGCACGTTGCCGCCCTGGATCAGGGTTTTCGCCAGGTGCAGGCGGCCGCGCTCGCCGCCGGAGAGGTTGCCGACCTGCTTGCCCTGGTCGGCGCCCTTGAAGTTGAAGCGGCCCAGATAGGCGCGGCTGGGCATCTCGAACTTGCCGACGGTGAGCATGTCGGCGCCCTGGGCGACGGCGTCGAACACGGTCTTGTCGTTCTCCAGGCCCTCGCGCGACTGGTCGACGGAGGAGATCTTGACCGTGGGGCCGATGTCGATGGCGCCGGCGTCCGGCTGCTCCCTGCCCTGGATCATGCGGAACAGGGTGGATTTGCCGGCGCCGTTGGGGCCGATGATGCCGACGATGGCGCCCGGCGGGATGCTGAATGACAGGTTGTCGATGAGCAGGCGGTCGCCGAAGGATTTGCTGACGCCGTTGAACTCGATGACCTTGTCGCCCAGGCGTTCGCCGGGCGGGATGAAGATTTCCTGGGTCTCGTTGCGCTTCTGGTATTCGAAGGTGTTCATCTCCTCGAAGCGGGCCAGGCGCGCCTTGGACTTGGCCTGGCGCGCCTTGGGGTTCTGCCGCACCCACTCCAGCTCCTGCTTCATGGCTTTCATGTGCGCGTCGATCTGCTTGTTCTCGGTTTCCAGGCGGGCCTCCTTCTGTTCCAGCCAGGAGGAGTAGTTGCCCTTCCAGGGGATGCCGTGGCCGCGGTCCAGTTCCAGGATCCATTCGGCGGCGTTGTCGAGGAAGTAGCGGTCGTGGGTGACGGCGATGACGGTGCCGGGGAAGCGCACCAGGAACTGCTCCAGCCATTCCACCGATTCCGCGTCCAGGTGGTTGGTGGGTTCGTCCAGCAGCAGCATGTCGGGCTTGGACAGCAGCAGCTTGGCCAGGGCCACGCGGCGCTTCTCGCCGCCGGACAGGTGCTTGATGGCCGCCTCCCAGGGCGGCAGGCGCAGGGCGTCGGCGGCGATTTCGATCTGGTGCTCGGCGTCGGCGCCGGAGGCGGCGATGATGGCTTCCAGGCGGGCTTGTTCCTCCGCCAGCTTGTCGAAGTCGGCATCCGGCTCGGCGTAGGCGGCGTAGACCTCTTCCAGCTTCCGCCTGGCCTGCATGACTTCACCCAGCGCGGCTTCCACCTCATCGCGCACGCTTTTCTCGGGGTCGAGTTGCGGCTCCTGGGGCAGGTAGCCCATGGAAATCCCGGCCAGGCGCTGCACCTCGCCGTCGTAATCCTTGTCGACGCCGGCCATGATCTTCAGCACGGTGGACTTGCCGGAGCCGTTCAGGCCCAGGAGGCCGATCTTGGCGCCGGGGAAGAAGGACAGGGAGATGTCCTTGATGATCTGGCGCTTGGGGGGAACGATCTTGCTCACGCGGAGCATGGACATGACGTATTGGGCCATTCGGGATGTCTTGGTCAGAGTGAAAAGGGGTTGAGCAGGGGAACTCCGCAGCCTTCGAAATCGCGCCCGTTTCGGGTGGCCAGAGTCAGGCCGTGGGTGAGGGCAGTGGCGGCGATGAGCATGTCGGCCTGAGTGCGAGGGCTTCCTTGGGCCGCAAGCCGGCCGCGCAAGGCGCCGGCGCGTCTGGCGATGTCTGGCGTGACCGGCAGGGCGGCATGGCGTGAAAAGAAGGCATCGATCCAGCCTTGAATCCGGGGGTTTGGACGCCAGGCCAGGCCAAAGGCAATTTCCTCCAGGCTGACGACCGACAAGTGGAAGTCGGTAATCTCCGAGGCCCAAGCCAGCACGGCCGGGTCGGGTTGGCGCCGGCTTAGTTCGCTGATGATGTTGGTGTCAACCAGCAGCATGTTCGTCCGTCGTCACCGCCAAAAATACATTGGCCCGGTTCGTTCGATCGGGAACCGCGAGTTCGGAGGATTCCTCGGCCAGCATTTGCTGGAGTTCGGACAGTTCCGCGGCCAGACTCTTGGCGGGCACCGGGGTGTGCAGTGGGGTTAGCCGCACCGCCGGCACCCCGTGCTTGGCGATGATCACTTCCTCGCCGGCCTGGGCGGCTTTTACCAGCTTGGAAAGCTGGTTCTTGGCTTCGAGCATGTTGACTTGCATGGCGGACCTCGGGGCGGCGTGAATAAGGGAAGTCTATTGAACTTGGCCAAGTTGGCCAAGTTCCTGGTTCAGGCCAGCTCTTCCAGGGCGGTCTGCTGCTCCAGCCACTCGCTTTCCAACTCCTCCAGTTCCTTGGCCAGGCTGGCCTGTTCGAACAGCGCCGCCTTCAGCGTCTCCTTGTTGGCCTCGGCATAGATGTCGGCATCCGCCATTTGGGCGTCCAGTTCGGCTTTGCGTACATTGCGGCGCGCCATTTGTTCTTCAAGACGCTGGATGCGGGCCTCGACGGGCTTGCGTTGGGCGGACAGGCGCTGGCGGGCCTCGGCTTCCAGGCGCTTCTGTTCCTTGCGGTCGATGCTGTCGCGGGGCGCTTCGGCCTTGGCCGGCGTATCGGCGGCGGGCGCTTCCGGCTTGGCCAGCTTGGTCTTGAACAGCCAGTCGCGGTAATCGTCGAGGTCGCCGTCGAAGGGTTTCAGGCCGCCGTCGGCGACGATGAGGAATTCATCCGTGGTGGCGCGCAGCAGGTGGCGGTCGTGCGAGACCAGCACCAGGGTGCCCTCGAACTGGGCCAGGGCGACGGTGAGGGCTTCGCGGGTCTCCAGGTCCAGGTGGTTGGTGGGCTCGTCCAGGAGCAGCAGGTTGGGACGTTGCCAGACGATCAGGGCCAGGGCCAGGCGCGCCTTCTCGCCGCCGGAGAAGGGGGCGATGACGGCGGTGGCCATGTCGCCGGCGAAGTTGAAGCCACCCAGGAAGTTGCGCAGATCCTGCTCGCGCGCCGTGGGGGCGAGTTTTTGCAGGTGCCGGAGCGCTGACTGGTCGTGGCGCAGCATTTCCACCTGATGCTGGGCGAAATAGCCGATGGCCAGGCCTTTGCCCAGGGTGGCCGTGCCGGACAAGGGCGGCAGTTCCCCCACCAGGGTCTTGATCAGGGTGGACTTGCCGGCGCCGTTGACGCCCAGCAGACCGATGCGCTGACCGGCTTGGAG
>JBBIIR010000196.1:0-4729 GCA_037446455.1 Hydrogenophilales bacterium
AGAGGGGCTGGGGGTGAGGGAAACGGGCATGACTTTCATGCTTCGGGGCGTCTTCTCAAAGTCATGTCCGTTAGGCCCGGCATTGCACACGAATCACGCAAGCCTGTCTAGCAGCCTGTCGGATTTTCCCCGTGGGATGCGTTGGGCGTCCGGGCGGATGGATGCAAGGCGCGTCGCGCGGCCCATGGTCATTCCATGGGCAAGCGATGCAACGCCGCAGACGCCGCCCGGACGCCCAACCCGAAGGGCCGGGGGCGCTTTTGGCCCAGGGCGGTGTTGCGGCTCGCTTATTTGGAATGACCAAACGGCGCTTCACCGCGCCTTGCCCTGGACCAAAATCGCCCCCGGCGCACCCACGGGGAAAATCCGACAGGCTGCTAATGCGCGCGCCGGCCGGGTAAAATGCGCGGGTTTCCATCCCACGAGATGACCATCATGGCCGACTATCAGATCGCTCCCTCCATCCTCTCCGCCAACTTCGCCAAGCTCGGCGCGGAGGTCGACAACGTCCTCGCCGCCGGCGCCGACATCGTCCACTTCGACGTGATGGACAACCACTACGTGCCCAACCTGACCATCGGCCCGCTCGTTTGCGAGGCGCTGAGAAAACACGGCGTCACCGCCCCCATCGACTGCCACCTGATGGTCAAACCGGTGGACCGCATCATCCCCGACTTCGCCAAGGCCGGCGCCACCTACATCACCTTCCACCCGGAAGCCTCCGAGCACATCGACCGCACCCTCGGCCTGATCAAGGAATCCGGCTGCAAGGCCGGCCTGGTGTTCAACCCGGCCACCCCGCTGGACGTGCTGGAATACACCCTGCCGAAGCTGGACATGGTGCTGCTGATGTCGGTGAACCCAGGCTTCGGCGGCCAGAAGTTCATCCCCTACGTGCTCGACAAGGCGCGCAGGGTGCGCGCCATGATCGACGCCGGCGGCCATGACTGCCGGCTGGAGATCGACGGCGGCGTCGGCCCCGGCAACATCGCCGAGGTGGCTCGCGCCGGCGTCGACACCTTCGTCGCCGGCTCCGCCATCTTCGGCGCCGGCAAGGACGGCGACCCGCACCGCTACGACAGCGTCGTCGCGGCCATGCGCGCGGAACTGGCGAAGGTCTGATTCGGGAAACGGGAAACGGGAAAAGGGAAACGCTCGGACGCGGTGGTCATTGGCGTTTCCCTTTTCCCTTTTCCCTTTTCCCTTTTCCCTTTTCCCGTTCCCCCACAAACAACATGCCGATCCCATTCCCCCTCCCCGTCAAAGCCGTGGTCATCGACCTCGACGGCACCCTGCTGGACACCGCCGGCGACCTCGCCGACGCGGCCGCGGCCATGCTGCGCGAGCTGGGCCTGCCGCGCGTGGATCTGGCCGAGTTCAAGACCTACATCGGCAACGGCGTGTCGCGTTTGGTGAAGCGCTGCCTCACCCGCGACATGCAGGCGGAGCCCGAGCCGGCCCTGTTCGAACTGGCCCTGGCCAGCTACGAGAAACACTACGGCGCCCACGTCTCCCGTCGCAGCCGGCCCTTCCCCGGCGTATTGGAGGGCCTGCAAGCCATGCGGGCGGAGGGCTACCGGCTCGCCTGCATCACCAACAAGGCGGCCCGCTTCACTCACCCGCTGTTGAAGGACACCGGCCTGTTCGACTACTTCGAGCTGATCCTGTCCGGCGACACCCTGCCCAGGAAGAAGCCGGACCCCCTGCCCCTGCTGCACGCCTGTCAGGTGTTCGGCGTCGAGCCCGCCGAGCTGCTGCTCATCGGCGACTCCCTCAACGACACCCAGGCCGCCCGCGCCGCCGGCTGTCCCGTGTTCTGCGTGCCGTACGGCTACAACCGGGGCCGCCCGGTGGACGAGCTCGACCTGGACGCGGTGGCGCCCTCCCTGGCCGAGGCGGCCAGGATGATCATCAGGAAATGATCTTGGCAAGGTGCTGACCCATGTTCAACGAAGAGAAATTCAACAGCCTCGCCCGCCAGGGCTACAACCGCATCCCGGTCATCCGCCAGTTCCCGGCGGACCTCGACACGCCGCTGTCGATCTACCTGAAACTGGCCAACGGGCCCTATTCCTACCTGCTGGAATCGGTGGTGGGCGGCGAGCGCTTCGGCCGCTATTCCTTCGTCGGCCTGCCGGCCAGGACCGTGTTGCGGGTACACGGCCATTTCGCCAGCATCGAGACCAACGGCCTGCCGGTGGAACAGTGCAACCGCGACGACCCGCTGGATTTCGTCGAGAAATACCTGGCCCGCTTCAAGGCCGCGCCGGTGCCCGGCATGCCCCGCTTTCCCGGCGGTCTGGGCGGCTACTTCGGCTACGACACCATCCGCTACATCGAGAAGAAGCTGGCCGGCACTCGCAAGCCGGACAGCATCAGCACCCCGGACATCCTGCTCATGCTCACCGACGAGCTGGCGGTGGTGGACAACCTGTCCGGCAAACTCACCCTCATCGTCTACGCCGACCCGCTGGAAGACCAGTCCTACCTGAAGGCCCACCGGCGTCTGGCGGAACTGGCCAAGCAACTGCGCAGACCGGCCATTCCACCGCGCGATGACAACGGCGAGGCGCAGGAGGCGGAATCGGAATTCGGCGAGGACGCCTTCAAGGCCGCGGTGGCCCGCGCCAAGCAATACATCCTGGACGGCGACATCATGCAGGTGGTGCTGTCGCAGCGCATGCGCCGGCCCTTCGCCGCGCATCCCCTGTCCCTGTACCGGGCGCTGCGCGGCCTCAACCCTTCGCCCTACATGTTTTACTACGACATGGGCGGCTTCCACGTCGTCGGCTCGTCACCGGAAATCCTGGTACGCCTGGAAGGCCAGGGCGAAGACAAGCGCGTCACCGTGCGCCCCATCGCCGGCACCCGGCCGCGCGGCGCCAGCCGTGACGAGGACCTGCGCCTGGAAGCCGAACTGCTCGCCGACCCCAAGGAGCGCGCCGAGCACGTGCAGCTCATGGACCTCGGCCGCAACGACACCGGCCGCGTCGCCGTGGTGGGCAGCGTCAAGGTCACCGAGAACATGTTGGTGGAACGCTACTCCCACGTCATGCACATCGTTTCCAACGTGGAAGGCACGCTCAAGCCGGGCCTCAGCGCCATGGACGTGCTGCGCGCCACCTTCCCCGCCGGCACCGTCTCCGGCGCCCCCAAGATCCGCGCCATGGAGATTATCGACGAGCTGGAGCCCAGCAAGCGCGGCGTCTACGCCGGCGCGGTCGGCTATGTCGGCTTCAACGGCGACATGGATGTGGCCATCGCCATCCGCACCGCCGTGATCAAGGACAACATGCTCTACGTCCAGGCCGGCGCCGGCATCGTCGCCGACTCGCTGCCCGAGAACGAATGGCAGGAAACCCGCAACAAGGCCCGCGCCCTGCTGAAGGCCGCGGAACTGGCGCAGGCGGGTTTCGAGGGCGAGGCGGATTAACGTAAAAGTCGCGACAGCGACTCTCGAAGCTCCCCTCTCCCGCAGGCGGGAGAGGGGCTGGGGGTGAGGGAAACGGGCATGACTTTTATGCCCTTCAGGGTATTCATGCTTCGGGGTGTCTTACAAAGTCATGCCCGTTAGCCTCGCGCCTCCTGAGCGCCCCCAGGGCCGGGCTACGCCCAGCCCGCCCCCCGAGGGGGACAAGAAAACTCGGGGCGGCCCTTCGTTTTCTTGAGAACGCGGTGCGCGTCAGGCCTTGCCGATGAGCGCGTCGATTTCCTGCTCGGCGTCGAACCAGTCCTGCATCTCGTAGCCCGGCGCAAAACCGCGTTTTTCGGCGCGGTGATAGGCCGCCGTGGCGATCCAGCGCTGGCGCTCCTCGGCGGAAGGCGCCGCGGGTTTGTCGACGCGCGGCTTCGCGCTCGCCTTCCTGCCCCCCCCGCTGGCCGACTTCGTGGTGCTCGGCGTCGCCTTGGCGGCTGGTTTCTTTGCCGGCTTGCTGGCGGCGGCCTCGGCGACCGCCGCCTTGACCGGTTTGGCGGCGGCCGGAGCCTTCGCGACCTTCGCGGTCTTGTCGCTCTTTTCGGCCTTGGTGGTCTTCTCCGCCTTCGTGGACTTCGCGGCCTTCGCGGATTTTGCCTCCGGCGCCTTCACCACCACCGCTTTCGCGGCCTTCACGGATTTCGCGGCGGTCGCAGCCGCTGACTTGGTGGCCTTGGTCTTCGTTACCTTCTCTTCGCTCATACAACTCCCCCAATGAATGGAAATAGTCCGGCGAGCGCCGGATGGTCCGGCCTGGATATCGGCAGATCGCGTCCGATCTTGAAGCACCGGCGCCGCCGCGCATTGTATGCCGGGGCGGCGCCGCGCGCCGCCAACCTGTGCGCGGCGGCCGGGATTAAACCTTGACGTATACCCAGCCCTGACCCATGCGGGTCATGATGGCGTTGATGGCGGACGAGGCGGTGTGGGCCACCGGCAGCAGATTCACGCGCACGCCTTCGCGCTTCAGGCGCGCGACGGTCTGGCCGCAGGCCACGAAGCTGAGGTTGGCGTGGCGTCGCGCCATGTTTTCGATGCGATCGCGCAGGGGCGTGACGTCGGCGCGCAACAGATCCAGTCCGTAGCTGTTGGCGACGATCTCGATGCGCGCCGAGGGTTGTCGGTCGAGCAGCGTTTCAGCCAGGTCGAGCACCTGCGCCAGGCGTCCCGGCTCACCGGAATCCAGGTGCAGGATGACCTTGTCGCGATCCACCCGCTCGCTCAGGGCGATGGCCTGGTAGCCGTCGGGCAGGC